>JAUYLR010000088.1 GCA_030698935.1 bacterium | reverse complement strand
GGACTTTTGTTTGTCGTCCCTCGCGCTTTTATACCCGCGGAATTGGGAAATACAATTCTAACTATCGTGGCGTTTCTGTTCGGCATAATCGCAGGTTTCTACATTGTCGTAACCACAACCGATTACAATAAGGTGAAAGATGTAATAGCAAATGAAGCCGCCGGATGGATTTCGCTGTATCAGAATGTTTTGATTTACGATAAGCAGTTTGCGGAGAGGCTCGCGGTACTAATCGACGAGTTCAACAGGCACGCTTTTGATTTTGAGATAATTGATTACGCGAAATCAACCAACGACAAATTTAAAAGTGTTGAGACTTTTATGATAGAGCTTCCCTATAATAAATACTTCGATACGTTGCACGGCGTTATTCGAGAGAATATAGGGTCAATTGTCACCTCAAGACAACAACTCACGGTTTTAGGTACGAAATGCTTGTCGGCATTTCAGTGGATCATTCTATGGGCTTTGGCGATATCGTTTATCTTTTCTCTCTATGGTCTCCGAAGCGGGGAATTATTTTTCGACGTGGTAACCGTTGTAATTTCAAGTTCCGCCGTACTCATTTTGATGTTAATTCGCGACCTGGATCTGTATGTATGGAACGAAGAAACGTTCTGTTTTGACGTTCTTGAAAATATTTTTAAATCCATCGGACAGCTGGCATACTATCCGGCGGAATCTATAGAAAACGGGCGCGCGCATCCGCGCGACAAGGAATACCGCGTCGGCAGATACGTAGATTTTCCTAAAAGCAAAGAACGAAAGATTGAGATTGTAAAAAAGTAAGTAAAATAACGAGCGTAGCGACTATATTTTACTTATCCCGCCTCAATTTTGAAACTCTGAATAAATATGCAATACTGTCGTTTCCAATCACAGACAGCAGTCGTTGGCAGGTACTGCTGGGGTTCAAAATTGGGGCGGGATGTAAGTTGTTTCTAAAATCGTAAACTCGTTAAGAAAAACTAACATGGCAAAAATTAATTTCGGCGGGGTAGTAGAGGACGTGGTGACGCGGGATGAGTTCTCGCTTGATAAGGCGCGCGAGGTTTTGAAAAACGAAGTCGTCGCGGTCTTGGGTTACGGCGTGCAGGGCCCGGCGCAGTCCTTGAACATGCGCGACAACGGCATCAACGTCATCATCGGCCAAAAATCCGGAAGCCCGTCATACGATAAAGCCGTAAAAGACGGATGGGTCGCGGGGAAGACACTTTTCTCACTAGAAGAAGCTGCGGAGAAGGGAACGGTGATTCAATACCTCGTATCAGACGCAGGCCAAATGATGATATGGCCGAAAATTAAACCGCATCTCACGAAGGGGAAAGCACTCTACTTTTCGCATGGTTTCGGGATGGTGTTTAATGACCAGACCGGTATTGTGCCGCCGAAAGATATTGACGTGATACTCGTCGCGCCCACAGGCTCCGGCCGGAGTGTGAGCAGATTCTTCCTGACCGGAAGCGGAATAACCGCGAGTGACGCGGTGGAGCAGGATGCGACAGGAAACGCGCGAGAGCGCGCGATTGCGCTCGGCATCGCACTCGGTGCTGGCTACCTGTTCCCCACGACATTTGCGAATGAAGTGAACAGCGACCTGACCGGCGAGCGCGGGATTCTCATGGGTGCTCTTGCCGGCGTGATGGAAGCGCAATACAACGAACTCCGCAAACACGGACACTCGCCCAGCGAGGCGTTTAATGAAACGGTAGAGGAGCTGACGCAAAGTCTCATCCGCCTTGTCGGAGAAAACGGCATGGATTGGATGTACGCCAATTGTTCAACGACGGCCCAGCGCGGCGCTCTTGATTGGAAACCCCGTTTCAGGAAGGCGGTGGAACCCGTTTTCAAGGATTTGTACGAGAGCGTGAAATCGGGTAATGAGGCGCGCATCACGCTCAAGGCCAACAGCCAGCCCGACTATAAGGAAAAACTTGCCGTAGAACTCGCAGAAATCCACGATTCCGAGATGTGGCAGACCGGCGCCGCAGTCCGCTCACTGCGCCCCGAAAATTGGAAGAAGTCGTAGTGCAGTGGTACAATCCCAATATGAGCAACGCGACAACAAAGCAAGTGCGTAGAACTGGCGCGCGGAGTGCGCCCGCACGGATACGTGACGGACGCGCCGCCGTAGCGCGTAGTGTCTTTGGGACATGGAAACGGCCCCTTAAGCAGTCGCTTCGCACGCTTACCGGCATTCGCCGGGGGCTCGATCGTCGCATCGGGTAGTCGCATGTATACGTTGGATACGAACGTTGTTCTCTACTATCTCGGCGGAGACCAGTATGTTCGTGAGGTTGTTGATAGAGCGCTAGAACAACCGTTGCCGCTGCATGTTTCGGCGATTACTGTTGCGGAATTGCTACGTTTCCCAAAACTCACTCCAGAGGAAGAAACAAATATCAAAACCTTTCTTTCTGTTTGCTCAATCATCAACGTAGACGCCATCGTGGCCGACCAGTCAGGTGCCATAGGCCGTTCGTACGGCCTCAAGCTGGCGGACAGCATGATTGCCGCCACCGCCCTTTTCACTGGCTCGGCTCTCCTTACGCGCAATATCCGCGATTTTCGGCGTGTGTCCGGACTTATAGTTCAACGAGTGTGACAACACAATTCATAAATCTTGATGGCGTAACTGTCCGTTTGGACGGGAAGATTTTATTTAAGAATCTGAATTGGGAGATCTTAGATACACAGCAGTGGGCGGTTATCGGGCCGAACGGCTCCGGAAAATCCGCGCTCATGAAAGTTCTCGCGGGCATTGTGCCTGCAGTCCGAGGGCACATAACGTATCATTTTTTGAAAGGCAGTGCGCACGAGAATATCGCCTACGTATCATTTGATGAACAAAGACAGGTTCTGGGCCCCGAAGCGTATCTGCAAGACCGGTGGAATATAGGGTTGAGCGGGGGCGGGCAAACGGTATCCGACTTTCTTTCGGAACGCGGCATGCACCACATGAACCCGTTCGTCGTTCAAATCCCGATACTTCACTCTAAAGTGAAGTATCGGGATTTGGAATTTTTGGACAGACGGCGGAAGCTAATCAAAACGTTTGGGTTGAAACCGCTTCTTGCGCGAACGCTCATGCAACTTTCCAACGGCGAGCGGCGCAAAGTCACTATTGCGCGGGCGCTCCTCAAAAATCCGGAGTTGCTCATTCTGGACAATCCGTTTGAGGGATTGGATGTGCGCTTTCGCGCCGTGCTCAAGAAAAATCTTGAGACCCTGATGAGGGGTGATATGCGCGTGGTGATTGTGGGGACAGGCCGCGAGGCGACGCCTCGCGGCATCACGCATGTTCTTCGCATCGGCGATAAGAATGCGATTTCCATCGGCACGAGGAGCAAGATGTTGGAAAAACAGCGTGCGGGGAAGTCCGCCAAAGGCGGATCCGCCTCCGGCGGAAAACAAAAGAAAGCGAGCGCGCGGAAAAGCATCAAGAAGAACATGCGCCCGATACTCGTGCGCATGAAAAATGTGAATGTCACATACAATCAGGTACCAATCCTGCGGAAACTTAACTGGATTGTCCGCGAGGGAGAGAAGTGGGCACTCTTTGGCCCCAATGGCGCGGGGAAGACCACGCTCCTTTCTCTTATCCTCGGAGACAATCCGCAGGCGTACGCCAATGACATCATGCTCTTTGGTAAAAAGCGTGGGAGCGGTGAGAGCATCTGGGAAATCAAAAGAAAAATCGGTTGGGTCTCGCCCGAACTCCAGTTGTATTATCCACCAGACGCGACATGCTTTGATGTCGTATGCTCCGGATTTTTTGACACAATCGGGTTGTATAAAAAATGCACATCATCGCAACAAAAGACCGCGCGCTCATGGCTCAAGAAACTTGACCTTATTGAACTTGCCAAGACCCCATTTGAAGATATTTCCGAAGGGGAAGAGCGGCTCGTACTTCTGGCGCGCTCTCTCGTAAAGAATCCCGCGCTTCTCATTCTTGATGAACCGTGTCAGGGATTAGATGCGCACA
>JAUYLR010000084.1 GCA_030698935.1 bacterium | reverse complement strand
AACGATGCCATTTCGTGTGACGGGTATGACTAAGCTTGTCATTGTTGAATCGCCAGCGAAGGCAAAAACCATTGAGAAATATCTCGGCAAGGGTTTCACCGTGCGCGCGTCCGTGGGCCACATCCGCGACCTGCCGAAAAGCAGCAAGGATGCTATTGATATGGAGAACGACTTCACCCCGAATTACGTCATCGTAAAAGGGAAGGAAAAGATAATTGATGATTTGCGCGACATCGCAAAGCATTCTAGCGAGGTAATACTCGCAACCGACCCCGACCGCGAGGGCGAGGCGATTGCGTGGCACCTTACCCAAGCCCTTGGCTTGGGAAGTTCCAAGAAACACGCGCCAAATTCCAAGAAAAATATAGACAATGTAAAGCGCATCGTGTTCCACGAGATAACGGAAAATGCCGTTCAGCATGCGCTTGCAAATCCGAGGCCTATTGATGAAGCCCTCGTCCGCGCCCAAGAGGCGCGGCGCGTCTTGGACAGACTGTTCGGCTACGACCTTTCGGGCCTTATCTGGAAGAAAGTGCGCTACGGACTTTCGGCGGGGCGTGTTCAATCCCCCGCGTTGCGGATACTCATGGAGCGCGAGCGCGAAATTAAAGCTTTCGTACCGGAGAAATTCTGGATTGTAAGCGCCGATTTACAGACAAAGAAAAAGGAGTCGTTCACCGCCACATGCGTGGAAGAACCGAAAACCGAAAAGGAGGCGCGGGGAATCTCCGATGCGGCAAAGTCAGGCGCATGGAAGGTGGTCAGTGTGAATGAGACGGAACAGGTGCGGGGACCGCGCGCGCCGTTCACCACCTCCACGCTCCAACAAGTGGCATCCACCCGCTTAGGATTCTCGCCATCGCGGACAATGGGCGTCGCGCAGAAACTCTACGAGGCCGGCCACATTTCATACATGCGCACCGACAGCACAAACTTGGGCGCGGAAGCGCAGGCGAATCTGTTGGCCGTGGCGGAAAGCGAATTCGGTAAAGAGTACGTTTCCCCGCGCGTCTACAAGACCAAATCCAAAAATGCGCAGGAAGCGCACGAAGCAGTGCGCCCCACAGATGCGCATAAGCGAAACGCGGGAGCAAACGAGGAACAAAAGAAACTCTACGAGCTCATCCGTGCCCGCGCGCTCGCGAGCCAGATGACAGAGGCTAAAATGTTGCGCACTAAAATATTGTCCAACCCCGTTAGAGGTCAGACCGCGGGGATGACTGCTAGCGAAAGCGGAACCTCTAACGGGGCAAGCGTTTCCGGCGCCGATATTCCGGACTTCGCCGCCAACGGCTCGCGCGTCATATTTGACGGCTGGCTCGCGGCTGATACCGGCGCGCGCGGAGAAGATGTGGAACTGCCAAAGGTTGCCGAAGCCGACCCGTTGACTCTCGTTGATGCACGTTTTGAAGGAAAAGAAACCCAGCCGCCGGGGCGATATTCCGAGGCGGGACTTGTCAAAGAACTGGAAAAAAGGGGCATTGGTCGGCCATCTACCTACGCTTCAATTATTAAAACTTTGGAAGACCGCGGATATGTTGAAAAACAAGGGCGGACGCTTCTTCCCACTCCCACGGGCGATGTGGTTTCATCTTTTATAGAACAAAATTTCGCGGAATATATCAGCGACACCTTCACCGCCGAGATGGAGGACGAGCTGGACGAGATAGCGGACGGAAAACGCGAGTATGCAAAAACGCTGAAAAGTTTTTACACGCCGTTCCACAAAGCGGTAAAAGGAAAAGAAAAGATTGAGAAGATAACGAACATGGGAGACGCACCGGAAGAATTCCCCTGTCCTATTTGCAAGGGACCCATGGTTTACAAGCTTTCTCGCACGGGCCGCTTCATGAGCTGTGCTAATTTTCCAAAATGCTTGGGCGCGCGCAAGGAAGACGGCAACGAAATAGCGCCGCCGAAAGAAATCGGTGAAGCTTGTCCCGACTGCAGTCAGAAAACCGGGAAGTTGTCGGGTGGCCAACTAATTGAACGTGAAGGCAAATTCGGACGGTTCATCGCCTGCAGTAATTATCCGAAATGCAAATTCGTAAAGCAGGACCCCATAGAGGCGGAGCGGGCTAAAACCGGAGTCGCGTGCCCCGTCTGCAAGAAAGGCGAGATGTCTGAAAGGCGCGGACGATTCGGAATCTTTTTCTCCTGTTCAAATTATCCCGACTGCAAGACAGCGATAAAGGCCCGACCTACGGGCAAACTGTGCCAGATGTGCGGAAGTTTGATGATGGAGGGCACAAAAACGATACCTGAAAGATGTAGCAATAAGCAATGCCCCAACCACCGTCCCGACAAACTCACTAAAAAGTAGGCAGGAGCACGCAACCTGCGTTGCGTGCGCTAGTAGTTTTTGTGAGGCGGAGCGATGCTCGCCCAGCAAGGCGAGCCGCGAGCCGGGGTCGCGAGCGGAGTCGTTTGACGGAACGACTCCGACTTGTGACCGAAGACAATTCCCGAGAGGTGCTCAAATAAAGCGTGCCCCAACCACCGCCCGGACAAGCTTAAGTGACCTGATGTTGCCGAGTGCAAAGCATCGGCGTATCATCGGTGGATGCTCAAACCTCGCCCGCTCAAAGAAATAATAGGGGCAATGTCCAGCAAAGACGCGGCCGACATCGCTCTGGTTTCAAAGGCATATGAATTTGCCCAAACGGCGCATAAAGACCAGAAACGGTATTCCGGAGACCCGTACTTCGTGCACACAGCCGAGGTCGGATATCTGCTTGCCACCGCCGGAATGTGTCCGGAGTCCACAGCGGCAGGGCTGCTCCACGACACGATAGAGGATGCGGGAGTGACGCCGAAGACGATAGAAGAACTCTGCGGGAAGGAAGTTCTCTCGCTCGTCCAAGGCGTTACAAAATTGGGGGCTCTGCGCTATCGCGGAATGGAGCGCCACACGGAATCATTGCGGAAGCTTTTTGCCGCGACCGCACAGGACATCCGCGTTCTCATCATCAAACTGATGGATCGCCTCCACAACGCAAGAACCTTGGAACACGTCCCGCGCGACGACAAGCGAAAGCGCATCGCGCTTGAAACGCTTGAGATTTATGCGCCGATAGCCGATAGGCTTGGTATGAGCGTCGCCAAACAGGAATTGGAAGATGCCGCGTTTCCCTATGCGTATCCGCATGAATATGAGAAGACGCGAGAGGCCTTTACCGAGCGCAAGAGCGAGAACGAGAAACGTCTGGAAAAAACAGAGCATGACCTCAAGCGCGAATTTGCGGAAGCGGGCCTGCGAAACTTCCGCACAGAGGCCCGCATTAAGGGCATTTATAGCCTATTCAGGAAGCTGGAACGGAAGAAATGGGACTTCTCCACTATATACGACATGCGCGCTCTTCGGGTCATTTTCCCGACAGTGGCCGAGTGCTATACGGCGCTCGGAATCATCCACGGGCACTGGCGCCCTGTTCCGGGAAAGATTAAGGACTACATCGCGTTCCCGAAGCCGAACGGGTATCAGAGCATCCACACGACCATTTACACGGGCGACGGCGGCGCATTGGAAATCCAGTTGCGCACCGAGGCGATGCATCGCGAGGCGCTCTACGGCATCGCGTCGCACCTCGCCTATAAAGAAGTGCAGAGCAATCCGGCACAGCAAAAGAGCGGCGGACTGGAATGGATACGCCAATTCTTTCCGCGCCTCGGCAAAGCCAAGGAATCGCCTGCGCCCGCACAAGGAGGCAGGACTTCCACTGACGTCCCTTCATGGGTGAAGGAACTTGCCCACGCGCAGAGCGGGCCTGAAAAACCGAACGAGTATATGGATACGCTCAAGAGCGACTTTTTCAGCCATCGCGTTTTCGTCTTTACGCCGCGGGGCGACGTTATAGATTTGCCCTTGGCCGCAACGCCCATTGATTTTGCGTACGCGATACACTCTGACCTCGGCAATAAAATGTCCGGAGCGCTCGTCAACGGGAAATTGGTCTCGCTTGATACGGCGCTGCGCAACGGCGACATGGTTGAGATAATCACGAAGCCATCCGCTCACCCGTCGCGCAAGTGGCAGGACATCGCGAAAACGAACATGGCGAAAAAGCACATCCGTGCGGCGCTTGCGGCGATGAAAAAAACGTGAGGAAAAATCTTTTGGCGCGTTGTCATTGCGAGCAACGCGAAGCAATCCAGAGAATGTGCTTCTTTCTTTTGCAAACCTGCTCTTCCCTAGATTGCTTCGCTCCGCTCGCAATGACGCGGTACGCGCATCTGGCGGATACGAAAACCTACACGGTAAAATTCCTGATTGAGTACAGGTCTTCCTCCGGCTCCGGTTGAGGCGGGGCGGCTGACGCAACGACTTCAATAGAAGCCACGGCCGTGTCGGTGCCAACCGCTGATTCAACCGCCTGCTCCGGTATCTGCTGTTGGCGCGTAAAAACTTCGCGGATGTGCACAAGGTCGTCAACGGAGAAAAAGTCTATGAGTACTTTCCCGCCTTGATCTTTCTTTTCTATGCGCACGCGCGTCCCGAGTTTCTCGGTGAGTTCGCGCTCAAGTAAAAGCAGTTCGGGAGAAAGATCGGTCTTGCGCGCGCGCTCTGTCGCAATACGCCGCGCCACCTGCTCGGCATCGCGCACGGTGAGCCGCCGCGTAAGGATTTCGTTAAACAAAGTCTTTTGCATCTCGGCGCGGTCCACGAGCATGAGAAGCGGCCGCGTATGCCCCTCGCTGATTTCGCCCGCTCCGAGAGCATCCTGTATTTCCTTGGGCAAAGCTAAAATACGGAGCGTATTGGAAACGTATTCGCGGCTCTTGCCCACGCGCTTTCCCACTTCCACATGCTTAAGCCCGAACTCCGAAACAAGGCGCTGGAAAGCCGTCGCACGGTCTATCACATTCAGGTCTTCGCGCTGTAAATTCTCTATTATCGCAAGTTCAAGCTTCATCCTGTCGCTGTACTCTTCTGTCCGGATGACGACGGGCAACTGGGTAAGCCCCGCCAGCTTGGATGCGCGAAGTCTGCGCTCGCCCGCGATGAGTTCATACTCAACAAAAATCCCCTCTCCCGGCCGTTCTATTTCCTTGCGCGTTACCGTGAGCGGCTGTAGCACGCCGTATTGGCGAATAGATTCGGCGAGTGATGCAAGCGCTGATTCCTCAAATACGCGGCGCGGCTGGAAAGGGTTCGGCTTGATACGGTCCACCTCAACCCAGAATATTGAATCGCTGTAGTACTCGGACATGGGTAAAGTATACAGTATTCTGTATACCGTATACAGTATTAAGGGATGTGCTTAAGGGCTTACAAAATGAGCTTCTAGTGGGTATTATGTGTCCTGTCGCCGGGATGGCGGAATTGGCAGACGCAAACGACTCAAGATCGTTCGAGGGCAACCTCGTGAGGGTTCAAGTCCCTCTCCCGGCACACCCGATGTGAAAGGCACCCCTTGTGGGTGCTTTTTACATTGGGAGCAGGGACTTGAAAGCCGGAGCGCGTCGGCGCGAGGCGGGGTCGCGGGTTTCGCTAGCAAGCGAAAACCTGTGACCAAGTCCCTCTCCCGGCACAAGACAGTAGTAAGAATTACTGATAGGTATCAGTTGATAAATCGCTGAGTCAACATCTTAGAGTTATTTCCCTGCTCAGTGTTCAGCGCCTCAATATACTCACCTCTTGCACTCATAAATGAATCTCTTGTGGCGTGAAATTTCTCGTCGCTTCTTAGTTTGTGCAACCATTCTTGCACATTGCCCTCTGCGCTTGCTACGTTTTGTAGAGATGGCTGGTTGTAAACCATGTTGTTCAGTGCAAAACCAGATACCAGTGCACCTAAAAAACTCGCGCCTGCCGCTAGCGCAATTTTCGCATCGTCGCTGATTGTCTCTTGACCGACCCCCGCACCCATTAATTGGGGTGCCTTACTTTTATCTCGCTGATTTTTCATTAAAAGACCGGTCGCACCCAAAGCGCCGGCCGTTACAACTGTGGTGCCCGCAGCGGCTACCATAGCATTGTGATAGCCCTTGGTAAATTGGAAAATTTTGTCCATTGGCAATTTTCCATTACTTCTAAGATTCTCTATATCGGTTTCATCAAACGAACTCAGGATATTTTTCTCGAGTTCAATTGTTGTATTTCTATTCTTCAATTCTCTAATTTTCTCCTTACTAAGAGGTCGTCTGTCAACTTCTGGAACAGTAGAATTCTGTTTTTGGAATTTGCCAAGAACCTTATTTGTAAGTCCGAATCCTGTAATGCCCGCGGCGATACTAGCTGTAGAGCGTTTGAGAAATTCTCTTCTGTCCATTTTTCCACCTTCTGATGCCATGTTTTTATCTGTATAAATTATTAAAGTTTAGCTAATTATATGGTGCGCTTAGCGCCACGCAAGCCACTGATTGCGTGGGGCGCATTGGCACATCCCCGTCACTCCTGTACTGTAGAGCCCATGCAAAAGAGGCAAAAAGTGCTCGTTATCGTGGGCCCCACGGCATCCGGCAAGAGTTCGCTTGCCGTTGAGCTCGCGCGCACATTCAACGGCGAAATCATCTCGGCGGACTCCCGACAGGTATATAAAGGGCTTGATTTGGGAACGGGAAAGATAACAAAACAAGAGATGAGTGGTGTCCCCCATCACCTGCTCAATGAGATGTCATCTCATAGTGTCTTCACTGCGCATGATTTTGTCGCGCG
>JAUYLR010000078.1 GCA_030698935.1 bacterium | reverse complement strand
GATTTATCACGACACAGGCATCGCTTGAGCATGCGTGGGACCGTTTCCACGACCTCTCGTACGCGACGGAAACCGAAGCGGGCATCCTCACGCTCTCCAATGAAACCATCACCCAGATGCTTGGAGAACTGAAGACGCTGGCCGACCTGCGCCAACACGTGGAAACAAACATGAAAAGCAAAGACCCGCACCGCGTCTCGCGCATTTTGGAAATTATCATGGCGGGCGCTCTTTCCTTGGGCATTTCCGATGTGCACATGGAGCCGGAGGAAAACGAGGTGCACATGCGCTTTCGCTTAGACGGCGTCTTGATAGAGGTGCTGACCTTTGACGCGGCGACGTACGCGCTCATATCCTCCCGCATCAAGCTTCTCTCCGGATTGAAATTGAACATAAAAAATGCCGCGCAGGACGGACGTTTTTCCATCGCGATAAACGAGAAAGAAATAGAGATACGTACCTCGGTACTCCCCGGCGCATACGCCGAAACCGTCGTCATGCGCGTTCTTGACCCCTCAACCATCGCGCTTCCTTTGGAACAGCTCGGTTTTGATAAATATCTTTTGGAAATTTTCCGTCACGAAATCGCGAAGCCCAACGGCATGATTCTGAACACCGGCCCGACCGGCTCGGGAAAAACGACGACGCTCTACGCGTTCCTGCGCCAAGTGGACCGTCCGGAAGTGAAAATCGTCACGATTGAAGACCCGATTGAATACCATCTGCCGGGCATCGTGCAGACACAAGTTTCCAAAGACTACACATTTGCGCTCGGCCTCCGTTCCACCCTGCGGCAGGACCCCGACATCATCATGGTCGGCGAAATCCGCGATGCTGAAGTGGCCTCCACCGCTGTGCATGCGGCGCTTACGGGCCACCTCGTATTCGCGACACTGCACACCAACGACGCCGCGGGCACATTCCCCCGCCTCATAGACATGGGTGTCTCCGCCGACATTCTGGGAGCGTCTCTTACCGTCGCGATGGCACAGCGCCTTGTGCGCCGCCTCTGCCCCGTGTGCCGCGAAGCGCATGCAATAACGGGGAAAGACGCCGCGACCGTGGCAGCATTTCTAAAAGACATTCCGCACGCGGATGAACTGCCTGCGAACCGCGACACCATGTGGCTCCCCAAGGGGTGCGACAAGTGCCGCGGACTCGGCTACAAGGGGCGTGTCGCTGTCGTTGAAGTCATTCTTATGGACCACATTATTGAGGACGCAATCCGCACTACCTTAAGCGAGCGCGAGATATGGAAAGCGGCTAAACACCAAAATATCCGCAGGATGGGACAGGATGGAATCGTGAAAGTATTGCAGGGAGTGACGTCGCTGGACGAACTCGGCCGCGTCGTGGATTTGACGGAGGAAATGGCGGCGTGATGGTGCAAATTTTATCTTTAACAGTAGGGTGTATACTTAAATGTAAGCGCGTTTCCTCAAACCGATTCAATGGAATCGCGGAGAGCAGACCAATATGGCAGACAAAGATAAAAACACCGTAGAAAAGAGTCCGCGGTCTCTTGACCAGGCGCTTCGCCCTGCTGATTGGGCAGAGTACGTCGGCCAGCCGGCGATAAAAGAAAATTTGCGGATTCTTCTCACCGCCGCGAAAGGGAGAAACCACCAGCCCGAGCACGTCCTTCTCTATGGACCACCGGGGTTAGGAAAAACTACCCTTGCGCATTTGATGACGAAAGAAATCGGCGCGTCTCTGCGCGCCACTTCGGGGCCCGCGATTGAGCGCGTGGGCGACCTCGCTTCAATCCTCACCAACCTCTCTCCGGGGGATGTCCTTTTCATAGACGAAATCCACCGGCTGAACCGCACCATTGAAGAAGTCCTCTACCCCGCGATGGAAGCGGGTGTTTTGGACATCATTATCGGCAAGGGCCCTTCGGCGCGCACAGTGCAACTTGATTTGCCGCCATTTACTTTGATTGCCGCAACCACGCGCATTTCAATGCTATCCGCGCCCCTGCGCTCCCGCTTTTCGGGCGGAACATTCCGGCTCCAGTATTACAGCGACAGTGAGATTTCAGAGATTCTCAAACGCTCCGCAAAAATTCTGAATATAAAAGCCGATGAGGAATCCATAAAAGAAGTCGCGAGCCGGAGCCGCGCGACCCCGCGCACCGCAAATTATCTTTTGAAGCGGTGCCGCGATTTCGCGGAGGTAAACGAGGAGCCGCTCAATCTGAAAACGGTGAAAAAGGCGCTGGCACTTCTGGAAATTGACGAGGGCGGATTAAATCAGACCGACCGCGACATCCTCACAATCATCGTGGAGAAATTCGGCGGCGGACCTGTGGGATTAAAAACAATTTCCGCTTCCCTTTCCGAGGAAGAAGACACGATTGAAGAAGTCCACGAGCCGTACCTGATGCAACTCGGGCTTTTAGACAGAACTCCGAGAGGCAGAACCGTAACGCCGAAAGGATATGAACATATCGGGATGGACTCACCGCGAAAAGCTCAAAAGCCGCTTATTTAAGCCTCGTGAATTACGAACCGAAAAGTTCGCTGTGCGTCCCGATTTTCGAAATGGTTATGATGCGCTCTATGTCATCGCGCTCATACTGAACGAGCAGATCGGCTGCAATATGAAATTCGCGGTACATAGAAAGTGATCCGTGCAGTCCGTGGTCTTCATAGAAAACGGGGAGCGACCCTCCGCTTCTCAAGTGCTCTAGCGCATCCTTAAATTTCGCAAGCGGGAACGAACCGCTGCGTTGGTATTTGCGCATAGATTTCTTGGCTCGCGTAGCAAACGCAAGAGTGTACATAAGATACTATTTTAGAATATCTCTGATTGCCTCTTCCACCGTTGTGTATCGCTTGCTATGACGTTTTGCATACTCTGTCTCACGTATCATTTCTTGCTCCTGCTCCGGCGTGTATCCGTTCTCGGTGCGAAGTACGAACGGAACGCTTTTGTCCTGCGCAACTCGCGCCAAATAAAGCTTGATGCCGCTTGAAACGTCAAGCCCCATTTTCTTGAAGACTCTCTTGGCTCCCGCCTTGGTTTTCTCATCAATCCTGATTTGTATAGTGGTCATGCGGTAAGTGTAGCAAGCAAGTTGCTCGTGTCAATACATTGTCACTACACACCCGCGGAAGAACCGTAACGCCAAAAGGATACGAGCATATGGGCCTGCCTGTGCGTGACCGCACGCAGACAGGAATGGACGCGCCCGGGAAAACCCAACAGCCGCTAATTTGATTGACACAAATAGAGCCCTGAGGCAGGATATGGCTAGCTTCACTAGCCCCGCTCTTTATGTTCTTTAACAGGGCGGATATTTTAGACACGTGCAAGGAGGATTTTATGAAATTACTTCGAGACGTCGCTCTCGATATCAAAAAAGAGGCGGATATGGCAATAGGTCTCGTCAAGATCCCTAACCAACAACTTAAGGAGCTTCCGCAACGGCTCCGCAACGCGCTTGCGGATTTGGAGAATCTGGCGAGGAGTGGCGACCAGAAGGCAAACGCGCTTGCAGCACGCATCCCTGTTTTTTCGAATCACATGAATCCTGTCTACATTCGGTACGTAATACGGGAGGTAAGCGACGCCGCCAGTGAGTATCTGGACACTCACCCAATCAAGAAAAAAGAAGGGTGGCGGGAAAAACTCACCGTTCACTTTTTCGCAACATCTTTCGTCCTCGTCCTAGGGTGCGAGAACCTCGCGGCACGATTCCGAAAGAAGAGAGCGTAGCTGTGCAGATGCTTCACTCGAAAAGGCTTGCCCGCGTGCAAGCCTTTTTGTTATTGACTCAATAAAATCTTTAAAATAGTTCCGTGGCTACATGGGGATAAGAGCACTTGACGCTCAAATGACGTGTACTATACGGGGTACGAGCGCACGGTGGCAAAAGACCTCCCTTGCGGGAGGTCTTTTGCTTTTTCGGCTATTTGCGAATCGATGCTCTGCCAGATGTGACTTGATACGATCTCCTCACACCTCGCAGGTCACCCCACCGCTCTAGCCGAACTATTCCTGCGATGTTTCGTATGCTTACGCATACGATAGACTCAAGGAACTGCCATCCGGACTGATTTGCATTTCTGCGAATCCCCTTGACGACGACCGACGCACGGTTTAGGCACATCGATAAACATTAGTATAGAGAATGATTTTTAGTGTCAAATGAGCGCAAAAACCCCAAAATCGGGGATATGGTGTGGATAGAGGTGTGTATAAGTGAACAGAGAACTACCAACCGAACTCCCGCATGTGTTTTGCTTTATATTGCTACACATAAATGTATACTTCCGAATACGGCTATGCGTCTATGATTGAAGAATTTGATTTTGAATTTACGAAACAGCAACCATCGCAAGACGAACAAAATAGGGTGCGACTTGTTAACAGTATTGCCACAATGCGGGCGGAATTAGCAAAGGCGCAGAAAAGAGAATTGGTTGCTACTGAGCCAAACGCACGCCGTGATGCCCGGGGGTTGGAGAAAACAATAGGAGAATACGAGAAAGTATTGGCACGTCTGGAAACATCAATATTTCACAGAAAATTAGCGACCATCAACGTGCAAATCTTGCAATTAGAAGAAGATCTTGGGTTTCTCGATAAGGCGATCAAATACAACACAGAGGAACAATCTAGACTCAGGGAGCAGAGGCCGGTGGATGAAGGACGTATGCAGATTTTGAGGCAAAAATCCTCGGCGTTTTCTTCACAGAGACAGTCTATTTTGAGAAAAATGGAAGAGTGCGATAAAAACCGTGCTGAACTTTTGTTGAAGAAGCCGTCTGAACAAGTTTAATCCTTTTCACTTTGCATTTTTTACTATTCCCTATACCCTTCTGATATGTCTGATATGGATAAACCCCTGCGCCCGCAGGACTTGTTGGAAAGGGACGAGAAAACCCGTCAGATTCACATTGAGAGATTGCAAAACGAAATAGGTACATTGAATCAACAATGGTCGGAGATGCAGAAAAGAATTGAAGCCGGACAAGCAAACGAGGACGAAATGGCAAAACTACAAAAAGATGCCCTCGGTATTCAAAGGGCGATACTAGCAAAAAGAGCGGAGCTAATTGAGCGCGAAAAAGATCTGGTGTGGTCTTCGGGAGATAACAAAACGAGACATTAAGATTTCACATCGCCTTTGCCTTTTTATCTACTGACTATAGACTACTAACTACTGACTATTCCTATGTCCGGACACAACAAATGGTCGCAAATAAAACACCGCAAGGGCGCGGCGGATGCCGCTAAAAGCAACGTGTGGGGAAAGCTCTCCAAACGGATTTCCGTTGAATCCAAGAAAGCGAACGGCGATGTTAATGCGGCACATCTGCGCGCGGTGATTGAGAAAGCGCGCGAAGCGAACATGCCGAAAGAAAATATTGACCGCGCAGTAGCGAAAGGAATCTCCGCCGATTCCGGCTCGCTTGATACGGTTGTCTATGAGACGTATGGACCAGGGGGTGTTGCGATTCTCATAGTCGCGCTCACCGACAGCCATAACCGGACAGCGCAAGAGATAAAACATCTGTTGGCAGAGCTCGGCCTTGCACTCGCCTCCCCCGGAAGCGCCATGTGGGCATTTGAGAAAACCGGCACAGAGTATGCTCCAAAGACGACCGTAAAAATTTCCGCAGACGACACTGAAAAACTCCACAAAATTCTCGGGATAATTGACGACCACGACGACGTGGAAGATGTGTACACCAACGCCGCGTAGCGGCGTTGGTGAGTATTCAGTATTTTGTATTCTGTATTCGGTATAAATACGGAATACGGTATACACGATACGGTATACTTTTCTTATGAGAATTCTCGCGATTGACCCCGGATACGGCAGATGCGGCGTGGCCGTGCTTGAGCGGACTGGAAGCGAAAAAGAAACGCTTCTGTATTCCGATTGTATAGAAACGTCAAAGGATGCCGGTTTTACCGTGCGGCTTGGAGAAGTTGCGGATGAATGCACGCGGCTTGCGAAAAAATACAAGCCCGATGCGGTCGCGCTGGAAAAACTGTACTTCAGCACGAATCAAAAAACGGCGATGCGCGTTGCGGAAGTGCGGGGTGCCTTGATTCAAGTTGCAACAAGCCTTGGCATTCCTGTTTTTGAGTACACCCCCGGAGAAATTAAGAGCGCCGCGGGCGGACACGGCGGGGCGGGCAAGGAACAGGTCGCCAAAATGCTCCACGCGCTTGTGAAAATTGAAAAAGAAATAAAATACGACGACGAATACGACGCAATCGCCGTCGGCGTTACGCACATGGCCCGATGCAGAACGTGATCACGATGTTGCTTAACTCGTCCTATAGGACGAGTTAAGCAACATCGGATTAATGGCCGGCAAACATTCGGCCCACTTTATCCGGAACGGTAAACATGCCAACGCCTAATTCTTTTGCGCGGGCGAAAACCTGCGCGTCGCGCATGGAACCGGAAGTGGCATATATCGCCCGCACCCCTCCCTCCGCCAATGCCTCTACGCCGTCGGGAAACGGAAAGTAGCTGTCGGAGGCGGCAACCGCTCCCTTCGTCTCGTGGCCGCTCTCGTGCGCGAGGTGGAGGGCAAGCTTGGCACTCCCCACCCGCTTCTGTTGGCCGACTGCGTTTCCTATGAGCACGCCTCCGCGAACGACGGAGACCGTGTTGCTTGTGCTCGCGCTACACACTGCATACGCGAGCGTGAGGTCTGCGGTGATTTCCTGCAGGTCTTTTTGTGAGAATGTGGGGCCGTGATACTCAATTTTTGAGAATACCGGAACAAACTGCGGAGCGGTTTGTTCCAACACATAATCGCGCACAGATTGTATCTCCGGCAACGATGAAATCTTCGCCGGAATTTTTCCGAGCGCTTTGTTGGAAATGAAGTGCGTTCCCTTGCTCTTCGCGCCGATTTTCTCCCACACCCCTTTCTCAAACGACGGCGCCGCAATGGCGCTTAAAAACGGCATCTTTCCGCCGTTCGCTTTCGTGAGTGCTTCCACAATCTGCGTGGTGAAAGGAAATGTCACGATAAGAGACCCGCCGAATGCCGCCTGTGGGTCGCCCTGCCATGTTGCAAATGCAACGTCTGCAGAATTTTTCCCGAATGCGGCGCCGCACGGGCTTCCGTGTTTAACTATCACTGCAACATGCGGCAGTGAGGGGCCGATGTTCTTTCTGTAGGCGGCGGCAAACCGCTCTACTACCTGCAAAAGCCGGCCGATGTCGGTAATTGATATCCAGCTTGTTTCCGCGCCGACAAACGGCTTGCCGTCCTCGCGCTTGAATTTTGCTATCGCGAGCGCGTCTGTGGTCGTCCTCGGCGTAGCGGCGGCCTTTTGGTGCGGGTTCTCTCCGTACTTAAGTTTTACTTTCATGAAGTTCGGTGAGCGGATACCTGAAGATGCCATAGAGGTATTCACCTATATTAGCTCCTCGGCTCGGAAAAACAAAAGACTTTGTTTTTCGCTCGCTCTACGTCGCCAATAAATTACTGCTGTTAGCAACCGCTCATTCATTGTACAATCCACCCCACATGTCACCGAGATATTCCCCCCATAGTAAGGAACACCGGCGGATACCGGTGAAGCACATGTTCCACAGCCTGAAGGCCTCGCTTGCGGTCATTTTTCTTCTCGGCATGCTCTTTGTCGGGATGCTCGTTGCGTGGGGAGCGGTCATCGCAATCCCCTCTCTGGACAATTTCCAGAACCGCAAGGTCGCGGAATCCACGAAAATCTACGACCGCACGGGAAACGTGCTCCTGTACGATGTCCACGGCACGATGCGGCGCACGGCGGTACCTCTAGACGCGATTTCTACGAACATCCGGAATGCGACGATCGCGATTGAAGACACGGAGTTTTACCAGCACTTCGGGTTCCGCCCGCTTTCATTTGCCCGCGCCGCGCTCGCCAACATTTTTTCAGCCAGCTTCGCGCAAGGGGGCTCCACAATAACCCAACAGGTCGTAAAAAATTCCCTCCTCACGCGCGACAAGACCATCATCCGCAAAATGAAGGAAATAGTCCTTTCCATCAAGCTTGAGCGCATCTACTCCAAAGACCAGATACTCTCAACGTATTTGAACGAGACTTCCTACGGCGGCACAATTTACGGAGTAGAGGAGGCGAGCCAGTATTTTTACGGCGTTCCTGCAAAAGATGTGACGCTCGCGGAGGCGGCGTATATCGCCGCGCTTCCGCAGGCACCAACGCGCTACTCGCCCTACGGCAACCACCGCGAGGAACTTGAGAAACGGAAAAATCTCGTGCTGGAAAGAATGCGGGAGAACGGTTTTATAACCGACGCCGAATACCAAACGGCAAAAAATGAAACGGTTGATTTTAAAGACGAGGCGGAGGCCGGAATAAAAGCCCCCCACTTTGTCTTCTACGTGCGCGAGTACTTGGAGGAAAAGTACGGGGTGGATGCGGTGGGAAACGGAGGGCTGAAAGTAACCACCACTCTGGATTATGACCTGCAGAAGAAGGCGGAGGATGTGTTGTCCGAGGCCGCGCTGCGGAACGAGAAGAATTTCAACGCATCAA
>JAUYLR010000074.1 GCA_030698935.1 bacterium | reverse complement strand
CTCTTCGCCGTCGGCTTTTGTAATTAAAATACTCGGCACAAACCCGATTATACCTCTCTTATGGTGAGGTTGAACCGGATGTACACATTTTTCCTCCCGACTCTCTTAATTCAGAATCACGCCGCCGCCTAAACAGACATCCTCATCATAGACCACGAGTGATTGACCGGCGGCGGCAATCTGCTGCTCGTCAAAAACTATTTTAATATTCTTCCCGTCCGCAGAGATAAGCGCACTCCGCGCCTTCTCGCGGTACCGCGCCTGCGCCTGTACCTGAAGCGGGAGTGCGGGAGTCTTTCCTACCCAATGCATTGTATCTATCAAGACCTCCTTCCGCGCCGCATCCTCCCGCCGTGCGGAAACGGTAATTGTGTTTGCCGGAATATCAACCGCAACAACGTATTGCGGTGCCGTGTCCCCGCCGCTGCGCTTAACGACAAATCCGTGCCGTTGTCCGATGGTATAGAGCGCCGCGCCGTCGTGTGTTCCGATGACCGCCCCACCTCTATCCAACACAGAGCCGCCTTCAAGCCGGATGTAGTGCGAAAGAAAATCCTTCATCGTGACGTCGCCCACAAAACACAGCCCTTGGCTGTCCGATTTTTGAGCTACGGGAAGTTTCCACTTTTGCGCGAGTGCGCGAACCTGCTTCTTGAGTAATCCGCCGACCGGAAACAGTGTCCGCGCGAGGTCTTCCCGCCCCAATGTGTAGAGAAAATACGACTGGTCTTTATTTGCGTCAATGCCCCGCAACAATGTATACCCATTTTCAGATTTTGCGTTGTCACGTTGATTTATGATTTCTGATTTTTTAATTCTTGAATAGTGCCCCGTAGCAATATAGTTCGCCCCTTCGCGGAGGGCATACTTCAGAAAGCTCCCGAATTTTATGTGCCTGTTGCAGAGCACGTCGGGATTCGGAGTGATGCCGCGCTTGTATGCGGCTATCATGTCCTCCACGACCATGCGCTTGTAATCATCCGACAAATCAATTTCGCGGAACGGAATCCCGAGCGCGACCGTTACTCTCATGGCATCAAGCCGGTCCGCAGCCCATGTGCACTCGGTAAATTCCGGCTGCCAAATCTTAATGAAAACGCCTTCAACATTAAAACCCTGATTCTTAAGAAGCGCGGCAGAAACAGCGGAATCAACGCCACCTGATAAACCGACAAAGACCCTCGCTGCCATAGTAGAAATTACAAATGTTAAATTCTTAATTTTAAAATAAACTTATTAATATTTAAAACATTCATGCATTAAAACAATTGTTTAAACATTCAAAATTTATCATTTAGCATTGGCGACCCTAGTCTATATATTTTCTCTTATTCCGCAAATGCTCGGCGTATGTTTTGCTGTAATGGGTGACGCCGTATCTGTCGGCGAGGTAGTACAAATAATCGTGTTTAATAGGCGTGACGGCCGCAAGGATAGAATTAAGACTGGGGCTTCCTATGGGCCCCGGTGGAAGTCCGGGGTTGCGGTACGTGTTGTACGGCGAATCGCTCAAGAGGTCTTTTGTGGTGAGTTGGTATGTTCCCTTCCCAAGCGTATACAAAAACGCGGCATCCACCTGTAGCAACATTCCCTTTTGCAGACGGTTCCATAACACTCCCGCTATCATTCTCCTGTCCTGCATGATGCGCGCCTCACGCTCCAAGAGAGATGCCATGATGACGATGTCTTTGAGAGGTTTGCCGGACTCTTTGATTTGGGCGTCAATCACAAGCGTGCGCGCGTCAAAATTCTGGCGCATCGTTTGCAGGACAAGCTCCTCGGTCGCGTTCGGCAGAAAGTAGTACGTATCCGGAAACAGGTAGCCCTCCATCGGCTGCGCCTCCAGAAGGAATTTTTCCCTGTCAAAGCGCAGAAGCTGGTTTCCGAAGATGTGCGCCATGTCTTTTGCCCGCGCCCCTTCCGGAATGCGTATCCGGGCAGGCTCCAGCCCGTATGCGCCGATGACAACGGCTCTCGCGACACTGAACAAGTCGCGGGGTTCCTTAAAAAGATAATCCCCCGCATGCACGTCTTTCTCATGTCCGGTGAGTACGATAAGCCACTGCAAAGCCGGTCCGCTCCGCACAACACTGCTCTCCTCAAGGGACATGGCGGCATCCGCGACGGTTGCTCCGCCCTCTATGGTAACGAGCGTGTTCAGCGGAAAATTATCGGGGGGGCGTATGACATACAAATACATGACCGTCATCAAGCTGCCGGCGAGCACGAGTATGATGATGGTTCTGCGGTTCGCATGTTCCCGCCAACGGCGGGACAGATTTCCGGAAATTCTTCCGTACGCCTCAAATGCGCTTTCAATGAATTTCTCCACAGGAGTCATAATGAGCCAGTAGCCAGTAGCTTGTAGCCGGTAGCCAGAATGTCAATCAAACAATTCATCTTGAAACTTGGATTTTTCTGGCTACATGCTACGGGCTACAGGCTACGAGCTTTATTGCGGCAGATTCGGCGGGGGCGCAGACTTCTTTGAAGAAATACGAACAAGCCCCGGCACTTGAATGGAACTGCTCGGCGGATGATACAGAGTCGCAAGCAATTCTGTCGTCATCACATTCGGCGGAAATTCCCACGGACTGTAAAAGCCTGACCGGCGCCGGTACGCATCTATAAAACGCCGTGTAAGCATTTCCCAGCGCATATCGTGCAAATCCTGCCACGGGTAATCCATCACGGTGTGATACCAACGGTTACGCATCTGCGTCATGTATTGAGGATTTGCAAAGGGGCGCCAAATCCAGCGCATGTCCCAAAACCGCACGCCGAAATCCTTGTGCGGGGATATAAATATACCCCTCGGGACAACGGCAAACGGATGTTTTCCCAGATTTCTTTGCATGGTTTCCAACTGGTGCTCATGGACCCATGTCGGGCGAGGACGGACGAATCGCGTTTCATATTCTGAAAGCTTGGTAGCCGATTCGGGAGGGAAAATGCCCGCTAGGCGCCGGACTTTTTGCACCTCCTCTTCAACTTTGTGTTTCCAGTCGCTTTCCGAAGGATTAAGTTTGCCCCACCTAAATTCGGGGGTTATGAGGAACTGTATCCACATTTGCTGGTCTTTATTCATTGAGCCCATGACTTCCAATACGGTACCGAACGGGTCAACCTTCACTTCTTCCTTCGGGTCCTTATCCAGCTCAAGGTCTATGTAGGTTTTCATCACATATGCGTCTATGTAGCGCTCCTTCGGGTTGTACGGCTCCAATCGCCAGCCGCACCCGTAACATGTCTGCGTGTCGGGGTTGTAACGGAACTTCTGGGAATAATCCTCCGCCTCGCGCAACTCAATCTCCGGATAGTTCGCGTACATTGTCGCTTCAACGATTTTCTGCCAATCTTTCCAGACCCATATATAGAAGTGAATCTCGCCGCCCAAGGAGGCCATCTCCAGCGAATACCATGGAAGCACCCAACCCTTAAACATGCGCATATAGAGCGTCGTGACGCCCTGCGGTACCCAGAGATTCGTTAATGCGGTTTCCATTGCCCGCGGAGACCTGGTGATTTCGCGCGGAATCAGCATCTCCAACAAGACCGGTGTTTTGTGAAAAATGAAATTTGACCGCGCATACCAGAACCAAATCTCGTAAAAACCGATGAGCAGCGCTATGGGGAGCCATACGGGAGAGGTACCGATAAGCCAACCCATTGCAAAGAGGAACATGTTGGGGATTTGAAGCGACAGAATTAACAAAAGGCCCACGAAAAGAATGGAGTGGAGAAGAAATCGCGAAATTCCCCACGCATAAAACCAGTTGTTCCAACTCCACCAATCAAACTTCTTCAATAAATTCCAAAATGTCGCTAACTCTGATTTAGGCGCGGCCATAGATAGGGGAATTATACCAGACTTTGGAAGTACCAGAGGCCCTTCCCCCTTCCGAGGTGACTCCTCGAAATGCCGCTGTAATACTCTTCGGGCGATTAACTCAACGGGTTGAGTTAATCGCCCGAGCGGGTTGACGAGTCACGATGAAAAGCAAGGTCTCACCTTACATGCACGATTCCCAAGGTGAGACTTCAACTATTTTGCGAGCGAGTGCCGGCCGTCGGGCAAGCGTACGAAAATATTGTGCTGAAGATTGGCGGCAATGGTCGCGTCTTTGACATAGCGTTCACGTCTGACCCGTTCAACAATTTCTTCCCTCGTGAGCGCGCCCTCGCGCTCCAGAATCTGGCGTATCACGTCGCGCACGACTCCGGGGTTGTAGCCCCATTCCTTGAGCGCATACAAACCGCGGCCAACCAAAACAAAGCGGTTGTCCTTGATGAGTTCGTTGTGCGTTGTTGCGGGATGGGCATCGCGGCTGAAAAGGTCCTTGATATTTTTGGCGACTTCGGTGAAGTGCATCGGCGAGCCGTGGCGGCGGAGCGTGAGATACGCGAAATCGCGGGTGTTCTTAATCCGGATATGCGGCGAGTCCGCCCTCCCCCATTCTCCTAAGGGGTTGCGGCCGATTCGCTTTGATATCAGGAGCCACCGCGTGAGCACGTCGTTGGGGCGGTTCTTTATTCCCTCCTGCTTGAGCGCCTTTGCAAAGATTTGCATAAATTCCTCTTCCGGCGTCAGGCGGTCGGCCTCGGTTGACGCGGCCAAATTCATGAGCGCGCGCTCCACTTGGTCGGCGAGCTGTTCATCCGTGTGCCATCGCGCATAAAAATCATTGCTCTCGCGCCGGTCGGCAAACTGATGTCCGACCGTTAAGAGAAAGACCACATGGTTGCGGTCCTTTTCCTCGGAAATTTCAGAGAGGACAGTATTGTTTGCAAGCAATGCCCCCAGAGCGTGAAGTGCGGCTTTCAGGTCATTAAGTTCCGAAGTGTGCTCCGTATATTTTGAAGATTCTCGCACGAGGGATATGCCATGATTCTCTATCTGGCGAATGCGCTCGCGGGTAATCCCGTATTCTTTACCGATAGCATCCAGTGTGCGCGATACCCCCTTAGGGCCAAGGCCGAACCGCTCCACGAGCACATGGCGAGAGCGCTCCGGAAGTTCGGAGAGAAGGTCTTTTGAGACTGCGCGGGGTGAAAAAGATATCATAAAGTGGCTCTGTGATTGGGCTTATTTGACTATTCGTACTACCGTGTCCTGCTTATATGAGGACAATAACAGGACAATACCATATCGTCAACCTTGACGCAAGTTTTCCCCGCACACTAAGTCTTGCGTTGCCTCTTGTGAATAAAATCGCGGTAGGCAGCATCTCATAAGGAGCAAAAGTGCCGACATATCTGGAATCGTTTCGGCGGGAAACGACGCAAAACTTAGTGTGCGGGTTTTCCACACGAAAGACACAGATGCATGATTCATGTAGCGGTATCCGCGGATGCCCCTTGTGCTAGAATCGCGCAATGGCCACCAGTTCACTCCGCATTCCCCCGCAAGATGTTGATACAGAGCGCGCACTGCTCGGTGCTCTTATGCTGAATCAAACCGCGATGTATGAAGTCGCGGATATTGTCATAGCGGATTCATTTTATGCCGGCAAGCACCGCGTCATCTTTGAAGCAATGATGGCGCTTTATACCAAGGGCGAACCGATTGACGTGGTGACCGTTTCCGGCAAATTGAAGGAACGAAAACAGCTTACGGACATCGGCGGCGCCGGTTATCTCTCGGAATTAACGGGTGCGGCGGCAAGTCCCGGCAGCGCCCAGCATTATGCGCACGTGGTGCAGTCAAAATTTATTCTCCGCTCGCTTATTAACGCGGCTTCCACTATCGGTGAACTTGGATTTCAGGAGGACCGCGAAATAGAGGAAATTCTGGATGAGGCGCAAGCCGCTGTTTTCAAAGTCACCAATTCGCCGATGCTTCAGTCCTTCACGGCTCTCAAAGACGAACTCTCGGAGGCGTGGGAGCGCCTTGAACATCTGCAAAAGCACGGCGGTTCCATACGCGGGGTTCCCAGTGGCTTCCCGCAACTGGATAATATTCTTGCGGGATTCCAAAAGTCAGACCTTATCATTCTTGCCGCACGGCCCTCCATGGGAAAAACCGCCCTTGCGCTGGACATCGCGCGGCAGACGGCGACCAAGCACGGGACTGCGGTCGGGATTTTCTCTTTGGAAATGAGTTCTCAACAGCTCGTAGACAGAATGCTCGCGGCGCAGGCTGGCGTGGATGCGTGGCGGCTGCGCACGGGGAAGATTTCCAAAGACGCCGAATATGAGCGGCTTCAGGAGGGCTTGAGCGTGCTTTCGGAGGCGCCGATATATATAGACGACAGGCCGTCGAGTACGGTACTCTCCATGCGCTCCGTCGCCCGCCGGCTCAAAATGGAAAAAGCGCTCGGGCTTGTCATCATTGATTATTTGCAGCTTATTACTCCTTTGCATTCCCGCGGAGGAGATTCCATGGTTCAGCAGATAACGGAGATTTCCCGTTCTTTGAAAGCGATGGCCCGCGAACTGGATGTCCCCGTCATCGCGCTCTCGCAGCTTTCTCGCGCCGTGGAAAGCCGCCGCGGGAAGCCCCGCCTCTCCGACCTTCGCGATTCGGGTGCCTTGGAACAGGATGCCGATGTTGTCATGTTCATTCATCGCGACGATAAGATGAATGAAAACTCCGACCGACCGGGGATTGCGGAAATTATGATAGAGAAACACCGCAATGGTCCGATAGGAAAAATTGACCTTCGTTTTGACGACTCAAAGACCACCTTCCTTTCTATTGATAAGAGCGATTTTGGGGACTTTGCGACCGAGGCAAAGGTGGGCGAGAGCGACGATTCGTCGCCGTTCTAATCGCAGCGACGTTATAATTGTTCTAATTGTCCATTGCATTTGACGTTTAGAACAGCTACAACAATAGAACAATTAAAACGTATGACCGACTCTATCGAGCGCCTGACTGCGATATTTGAGAAATTCCCCGGCATCGGCCCGCGGCAGGCGGGCAGGTTCGTGCAATTTCTTTTACGCCTGTCGCAGAGTGCCCGTAGCGACCTCGCGCGTGCCATAGAGGGCTTGGGCTCCTCTGTGCGGGAGTGTTCGGAGTGCATGCGGCATCATTCAGGGAAACATGGGAAATGTTCTATGTGCGAAAATCCGGCGCGTGACAGCGCACTGCTCGCAGTAGTTGGGAGCGACACCGACCTGCTCGCGATGGAGCGTAGCGGAACATACCGCGGCCGCTATTTTGTCCTCGGCGGAACTGTCTCGCTCGCATCGGAGAAAATGAGCGGATTGCGTCTGCGCGAGCTCATTGCGCATATTCCGAAGCTCGTGAAAAGCGGACTGAAAGAAATTATTCTCGCGTTTCCCGCTAACCCCGAAGGCGATGCAACCTCTATCCGGCTCAAGGAAGAATTAGCCGCTCTTGCCAAAGAACATTCCTTTGCCGTTACGTCGCTTGGGCGCGGTCTTTCCACCGGCAGTGAAATTGAGTATGCCGACCCCGACACGATAAAAAGCGCACTGGATTCCAGAAGGTAGATGCACAACACTGCGAGGCGACGCCTCGCAGTGTTGTCTAAAGGAGACTAAGAAACCGCCCTACGGAAGGGCGGTGATTCTTACTTTTGTGAACGGCTGGCGGTGGCCCCGTTTCTTGAAGTACCTGCTTTTCTGGCGGTATTTTATGACCGTGACTGTCTTGTTTCTACCTTCTGCGACGTGCTCTGCGGAAACGACAGCACCCTCTATGTAGGGACTACCGACTATGGTTGTTTTTCCGTCATCAATGAGCAGGACTCTGTCAAAGATAAGTTTTCCTGCCCCGTTAGAAGCCGAAGGCT
>JAUYLR010000071.1 GCA_030698935.1 bacterium | reverse complement strand
GTACGCCGTCGGGCGACCTGCCGGAAAAAACAAATCCCGCCTTTTCCAACATTTCCACATATGCCGGATTTACCTCGTAGCGGTGGCGGTGGCGCTCGGAAATTGATTTCGTGCCATACGCATCGCGCGCGACGGTACCCTCTTTGAGCTCGCACGGATACGCACCCAAGCGCATCGTTCCGCCGTACGCCTTTTTCGCCATTTTCTCCACCTGTTCCGGCAGAATTGCTATTACCGGATGCGCGGTTTTCCCGTCAATTTCAGTAGTATGCGCGTCTTTGAGTCCCGCGACATTCCGTGCGAACTCAACCGTCATCAGCTGCATACCGTAGCAAAGGCCGAAATACGGTATTTTATTTTCGCGCACATACTGTATGACCCGGATTTTTCCTTCAATACCGGTCTCGCCGAAACCTCCGGGCACCAGAACGCCGCCGTATCCCGCAAGCTTCTCAAGGTTCTTCCCGTTCTCAAATTGTTGAGAGGAAATGTAATCTATCGCCGGCTGTACCCCCGCCACATAGCAGGAATACTTTATCGCTTCAAGAACGGAAATGTAAACATCGGAAAGCACGAAGTCGCCGGAATCAAAATACTTCCCGACGACGGCGATTTTCACCTCGCCCGCGGCGGTTTTGGAACGGCGGACAAATTCTTCCCAATCTTTCAAATCAACAGTCGGCGAACATTTTTGCATTTTCAGAATCTCGCACAACTGTGCCGACAAGTTGTCTTTTTCAAAATTGAGCGGCACGTCGTAGATACTCTTCACATCGGGCGCCGATATCACGTGCTCCGGCTTTACGTTGCAGAAGAGGGCGATTTTCTGCCGGCGCTTCTCGTCAATCGCAATCGGAGCGCGCGCAACGATGATGTCTGCGAATACGCCGGCGCCGTTTAAGGTGCGGGCGGCGTACTGCGTCGGTTTCGTTTTCATCTCGCCGATAGAATTGGGCACGGGCAGGTAGCTCACCAAGACGGTGGCCACGTCGTCGGGATGCCGGGTTTTCATCATGCGTATCGCCTCAAGAAAAAGAATGTTCTGGTACTCGCCCACGGTTCCGCCAATCTCTATTATCGTCACGTCGGCATCCGCAGCCTCGGCGGCTTTTTCTATGCGGGAAATGACTTCCAGCGGAATATCGGGCACCACCTCAACGCACCGTCCTTCGTATTCCAAATTGCGCTCGCGCTTTATGACAGAGAGGTAGACGGAGCCTGTCGTCATGTAGTTGATGGACGAAATATCCTGATTGAGGAAGCGCTCATAGTTGCCCATGTCCTGGTCGGTCTCCAAACCGTCTTCCAGCACAAACACTTCGCCGTGAACTGTCGGATTCATCGTGCCTGCGTCAACATTGATGTACGGGTCTATCTTGATTGACGTGACCTTAAGACCGCGCGCCTTGAGCAGTGTGGCAATAGAAGAAGACGCGACGCCTTTGCCGACGCCCGACATCACCCCGCCCACCACGAAAATGTATTTATGTCCCGTCATAGATTTTCTTTACGAACGAAACGAGTAATTAGAAAATCATGATCCCTCCCCAATTTAGCATCCGTTTTCATGCGGTAATTTTGCTATTTTGTTGAGACCGTCTCAGCAGTATATCAAATTTGAGGTGCGGTTGTGTGATACTACATTGGGGAGGGATTAACGAAATTATAGTCGCTCCGCTCCTTAATTTTGTAAATATCTCCGTACTGCCAGATAACTGGATAACGCGCCGAGAGCTATGCCAGAGCCCATTACAACGAGAAAAATAAGCGGGAATGAAGTGGCGTAGTACGAAAAGGCATTGAAAGTCCCCAAAAAGCGCTCTAACGGGCCACTGATATAGAGGGTAATCGGATAGAGCAGGAGCAGGACAATGAGCCCCGAAATAACACCGTACAGAATACCTGCGACCATAAAGGGCCCCCGGACGTACCACCTACCGGCACCGACAATGTTCATGACCCCGATTTCATCCCGCGAGGTGTAAATCGCGAGACGGATAGTGTTGAATGCTATTAAGAGCGAGGCCAGCCCCATGATGACGGCCACAATGGTCCCCAGCCGCTTTGATGTCTCAATAATATTCGTCAGCCGGTCTATGGCCGTTTTGTTCTGATAGAAGTTTACTTTGTCTATCGCCGAGCCGGCACTTGTCCCGCTTGCCTGCTGCGTGTCCAGGAATTTCGCTATCGCTTCATATTGAGAGGTGTTTTTTGCCCGCACCTGCAGCATGGCGCCGAGCGGGTTGTCTTTTAACTCATCCAGCGCCTGAAGCGTCAGCTGGTCATTTTTGTGCCGCTCGCGGAATTGCGTGAGCGCATCATCGCGGCTGACGAGCGAGACTGCGGCAACCTCCGGCAGCGCTACGAGCATCTTTTCAAGGTCAGAAATCTGTGCGTCAGTCGCGTCAGTCGTGAAATACACGTTCACGTCAACTTTTTGCGTCAATTGCACAAGTGTCGCGTCCAACGCCGCTCCGGAAATCATTAATCCCGAAAGTACAAAAAGTGTCAGCGTCATTATTGAAACCGCTGCAAGAGAAACGAAACCATTCCGGATGAACCCGATGAATCCGTATCGTGCAACCCGTTTTGTGTTTAGCCAAATTGACATAGCGTGTAGCGATTAGCGGCTAGCGTCTAGAGATAATAACATCATATTAGGTTTTGTGATTCTTGTTTTCCTACTCGCTATACGCTAAACGCTATTCGCTGTTAGAGAACGTATTTCCCCATCTTGTCGTCCCGTATCAGGCGCCCCTGATCCATCGTTACTACCCGCTTGCCGACAGCATCCACGACAGACCTGTTATGCGTTGCGAGGAGCACTGTTGTGCCGAGATTGTTTATTTTCTTCAGGATTTCAACCACGTCGTGCGTATTAACGGGGTCCAGGTTTCCCGTTGGCTCGTCGGCGATGAGCACATTCGGCTGATTCACGATGGCGCGGGCGATTGCAACCCGCTGTTGTTCGCCTCCGGAGAGCTCCCGCGGAAAACTCCACATTTTGTCGGAGAGGCCCACGAGCTCAAGCACGTGCGGCACATCGGCCTTGATGTCGTCATCGCTCTTGCCGGCCACTTCAAGCGCGAATGCGATATTTTCGTAGATGGTTTTGGTGGGCAGAAGGCGGAAGTCCTGAAAAATCGTGCCGATATTGCGTCTCATATTCAGAAGCTCCTTGTTTGAGAGCTCGCCGATTGAACGGGATTCAAAGTAGACGGAGCCTGATGTAGGCATCACTTCCGCGAAGAGCATCTTGAGAAGCGTGGTTTTTCCGGCACCCGAATGGCCGACAATAAACACGAATTCTCCCGATTCAATGGACAGCGTGATGTCCTCCACCGCATGTTGGCCGCCGTTATATACCTTGGTGACTTTGTCGTAGTGGATCATGTGCCGAAAAACAAGGAGCGTAGCGACTATGTTTTTCGAGCATCCCGCACTTTTAGTAGCAAGGTGCGCTCGTAAATCTGTCTACGCCCATTAATGCCATTGTATCACAAGAAGTAATTGCCAAATAAAAAAGTGCGGGGCGCCGAATCTAGAATTATTTCCTAAGAACCGCCTAAATCCCTCTCGGCATCAACAAATGCCTGAATGTCGCCGTCTAATACCTTATCCGTATTGTGCTCTTCGTGCTCCGTACGATGGTCCTTCACGAGCTTATACGGATGCAGAACGTAGGAGCGAATCTGGCTTCCCCACTCAATCTTGTTTGCGGAAGCCGTAGAGAGGCCGCGCGCT
>JAUYLR010000060.1 GCA_030698935.1 bacterium | reverse complement strand
GAGAGCGACTGAATGGAAACGGATAATGTGTCTGCGAATGCAAAAGGTGCTGCGATGAGTATTGACCCGAATATCGCCGCAACAAGATTCTTTTGGGCTCTCATATGGTTTTATTATACGTCAGAGGTGAAAACGCGCCAGCCTGTTTGTTGAGTATCGTGTATTCAGTATGCGGTATTCAGCATGAACCCAAATACGGAATACGAAATACTGTATTACGGTATACAAAATATGTCTTTAATTCAACATCTTTTGGAGAGCATAGAGCGAGATGAGCATGCACGGCAGCCTAGCCGGGCCGATTTTGGCTCGCATTAATTTCTGGATTTGGTCCGGTCCGGTGGTTTTCAATTTTTTAACCGTCTTCCCCACCATCCATTCTGTAAATTGAGAACTTGATGCGATGGAAAGCGCGCATCCCGCACCGCTGAAGCGGACTTGTTCAACGACGCCCTTTTTGTTCACCTTCAACTGCAAGAGTATTTTATCGCCGCACAACGGATTCAGCGCTTCCGCCTCAAAGGTCGGGCGCTTCATCGTCCCGAAATTCTGCGGATGCCGGTAGTGCTCCATTATTTCCTCGCGGTATATGTCGCGATTGTCATCAAGCATAAAATCTCTTTTGAATCGTAACGAGTGCGCGCACAAGGCGGTCAATTTCAGAGGGAGTATTGTACACGCAAAGACTTACTCTCACCGAGGCATCCAGAGAAAAACTCTCGTGCAGAATTTGCGCGCAGTGGTGGCCCGCGCGGACAGCAATTCCCTCTCTATCAAGCAGGGTCGCGATATCGTGCGGATGAATGCCTTTCAGAGTGAAGCTGAAAATCGGAGCTCTCGCATCGGCGGTTGCGGGGCCGAGGAGCGTGAGGCCGGAAATATTCTTGAGCGCGCGGAGCGCGTAGGCAGTCAACTTAGATTCTTCCTTTTTGATATTTTTCAATCCGATGTTCTGGAGAAAAGAAATAGCGGCGCCCAATCCGATAACTTCGGCAACGGGAGGCGTGCCGCCCTCAAATTTCTCCGGCAGTGGCGCGTAGGTCGTCTTCGCGCGCGTAACTTGCTCTATCATATGCCCCCCGAATATGTAGGGTGGCAATCTTTCCAACAGCTCATATTTACCGTAGAGCACGCCCACCCCCGTTGGACCGTACATTTTATGCCCTGAAAAAGCCAAGAAATCGCAGTTCAATTTTTGCACGTCAACGGGCATGTGCGCTATTGATTGTGCCGCATCCACCAGCACCAACGCCCCCACCTTATGCGCGAGCGCGGTCATTTCTCTGACCGGATTTTCTGTGCCGAGCACGTTGGAAACATGGGTAACGCCGACAAACTTTGGCTTATGCTTCGCCAATAATTTCTTGTACACACCAAGATTGATTCTTCCCTCCGCAGTGAGTGGGACAAAATCAATTTTTAATTTCTTCCGCCTCGCCGCATCCTGCCACGGCACTATCATCGCATGGTGCTCCATGTCAGAAAGCAGAATGTGGTCGCCCGCGTGCAAATAGTCTGCGGCCAATCCGGAGACGACCATATTAATGCCCGCCGTTGCCCCCGAAGTAAAGATAATTTCTTCGCGCTGTTTTGCATTAATGAAATCTTGCACGTGGTCGCGGACGCTTTCGTACTCTGCCGTGGCAGCTTCCGCAAGCGCATAGACCCCGCGGTGAACCGGCGCATTTTTAGTGCGGTAGAACTCGTCTATTGTCTCAAGCACCGCAAGCGGTTTTTGCGTGGTCGCGGCATTGTCGAGGTATGCGAGCGGCTTCGCGCCACGTTTCTTAAGAATCGGAAATTGATTACGAATTTCTGAAATCATATAGGACCTATGCAAGAACCTTAAAAGACAGCGTAAAACCGAGTTTTCCGTCTTTGCGAGCGGAGCGAAGCAATCCAGGTTCTACTGCCCTAACCCTAGATTGCTTCGGCAAAGCCTCGCAAAGACGATTCAGATGTTGCGTAAGCCCTTTCATAGTTTTAATAGCGCAGAACGAATTTCTTTTGCCTCCTTGGCGGGAAATTCCTCAATAAACGCCTCCAGAAACCCTCTGACGATGAGGCGTTTCGCCTCGGCGCGTGCAAATCCTCGCGTTGCCAGATAAAAGAGTTCGTCCTCGCCGACCTTCCCGACTGTCGCGCCATGGCCCGCTTTTACCTCGTTTTCCAATACCTCAAGCCGCGGAATTGCTCCCGCGCGCGCCGTTGGCGAGAGCAGAATTGCGCGCTCGTTCAAATCCGCGTCCGCATTCTTCGCTCCTTTCTTAATAGTAACCAGTCCCTCGTAATTGGCCACTGCATTGCCGTCCAAGACCCCTTTCACGATGGTGCGGGAGAATGTGTCGGGAGCTTCGTGAATGACCTCGGTTTCCAATTTGAACGTACCTTTTCTCGCAAAAAACAGGCAGAGCACTTTGACTGATCCGCCGCGTTCATTCATAACAACCCGCGCTTTGATATGACGGTCGCCGCCTAGCCACACGATTGGGACAACCCGCGATTCATCCGCACCCACGTGCACGTTGATAACTTGCATAAGGTTTAGAAATTCGAAGCACGAAGCACCTGCCTGCGCCGAAGCTTCGGCAGGCAGGCGAAAATCGAAAAAGCACTAAATTCAAAAGATTTAAATTCTAAAGAATTCTTTTTCTGATTTTGGATTTTAGATTTCATATTTTTTCGGATTTCGAATTTCGGATTTCGGATTTTATGATTTATCCTAATGACCCCGCCATTTCCATGCTGATAAGCCGGTTCAACTCAACGGCATATTCAAGCGGAAGCGTCTTTATGACCGGCTCCATAAATCCCTGCACAACCAAGTTAATCGCCTCTTCCTCCGTGAGTCCGCGGCTCATCAAATAAAACACCTGTTCTTCCGAAATCCGGCCGACCTTCGCTTCGTGCCCGATGGTCACGTCCTCCTCGTCCACGGTGATATACGGCACCGTGTTGGAAACAGAAATGTTATCGGGCATGAGCGCATCACACTGCACGTGAGAGGTCGCACCCGTGGCACCCTTCACGATTTTGAGTTGTCCGCGATACGTGGAAATTCCCCCGCCGAAGCTGATGCTTTTAGAGATGACGGTGGACGATGTCTGCGGAGCCAAGTGAATGACTTTCGCGCCCGTGTCTTTGTGCTGGCCGGGGCCCGCAACGGCAATATTGAGGTGTTCAGCCCGCGCTCCACGCCCTTTCAGAATTGAACACGGGTAGAGCATCGTGGTTTTACTGCCGAGACTTCCCCCCACCCACTCTTGAATGCCGTCCTCCTCAACGATTGAGCGTTTCGTATTGAGGTTGTACACATCCTTGCTCCAGTTTTGTATCGTCGTATATCTGGCTCGCGCTCCTTTTTTCACGAAAATTTCCACAACCGCTGCGTGAAGCGAGGACGTGTTGTATTTCGGCGCGGTGCATCCTTCTATGTACTGCACCGAAGCCCCCTCATCCACAATGATGAGCGTGTGCTCAAATTGCCCTGAAGCGCGCGCATTCATGCGAAAATAGGTCTGGAGCGGCATATCCACATGCACGCCCTTCGGCACGTAGAGAAAGCTTCCGCCCGACCACACCGCCCCATGGAGAGCCGCGAGCTTGTGCTCCGAAGCCTTTACGCACTTCGTCATAAAATATTCTTTCACGAGCTCCGGATATTTTTGTACCGCGGTATCGGTGTCGCAGAAAATCACGCCTTTATCCTCCCATTTCGGACGCAATTTCTGATAGAAGCCCTCCGATTCGTATTGCCCGATGACGCCGGCAAGGAATGCCCGCTCCGCCTGTGGCACGCCGATTTTCTCAAAGGTGTCTTTAATGTCGGCAGGCACCTCGGCCCAGCTTTTGTACCTCCCCTCTTCTGTCCGCTGATAGTAGGTGATTTCGTCAAAATGGAGTCCGCTCAAATCCGGCCCCCACGTCGGAACCGGCAGACGCACAAAATCTTCATATGCTTTCAGGCGCAGTTCCCGCATCCACACCGGCTCATTTTTTATGGCGGAAATTTCCTCAACAATCTCGCGCGTGATTCCCTTTTTAGAGCGATGAATGAACCGGTCTGGCAAAGCATCACTGCCGCCGCCCTTCTTATGTGTCCCTATCGGTGCAATTATGCTCATACTGTCTCTTTTATGTACTCGCTGTAGCCGTTTTTCTCAATGTCTTTTGCAAGCGCGTCGGTTCCCGACTTTATAATCCTGCCTTTGTGCAAAATGTGTACCTTGTCGGCCTGAATCCATCGCAAGATGCGGTTGTAGTGCGTGATGATGATAATGCTCACACCGTGCGCGCGGAGCTTTGAGATTTGTTTGGCGACCAGCTTCAATGCGTCAATGTCCAGTCCCGAATCAATTTCATCAATGATGACGCACTTGGCGGGCAGAAGTGACAGTTGGAGAATTTCCATTTTCTTTTTTTCTCCGCCGGAAAACCCTTCGTTGAGCGAGCGGGAAAGAAACTCATCCGGCATGTGGAGCGCCTTCGCCGTATCTTTTATTTGCTCGCGGAAATGCGCCATCTTGAAACCTTTGGACTTGCGCCGTCCACAGGTGCCGATGCCTACCCCATCGGCGCAAAATTTCCGCATCGCGATGGTGAGCAGGTTCGTGACGGTTACGCCGGAAACCGCCTGCGGATGCTGGAGCGCGAGCAGGACGCCCGCGCGCGCGATTTCGTCGGTCTTCATTGAAGACAGCTTCTTTGTGCCAAAAGTTATTGAACCCTTGGCTATTGCACACTGCGGATGCCGGAGTATCGTGTTGCCGAGCGTAGATTTGCCGGAGCCGTTCGGGCCCATGATGACATGCGTCTTGCCCTGCGGCAGTGTCAAGTTAACGCCGTTCAAAATCGGCTTGCCTTCAAGCGTTACATGAAGATTTTTAATCGTGAGTGTTGACATAGCATTACTGAACCGGCTTTAAAAGCAGTCTGTCTGTAAATCGCCGCAACCAGAGGATAAGCGCAATGCTTGAGGCGTAGGAGACAAGCTCAAGGAGGGTCGGCACGCTGGTGTAGCCGAACAGTGTGCGCAGGA
>JAUYLR010000058.1 GCA_030698935.1 bacterium | reverse complement strand
ATTCGTCGGCTTGCAATAGCGGGTCTCGTGGCCAAGCGCAATGAGGGTCCAAGCGTCCGGCACAAACTCACGCCTCGAGCAGAGTCTATTCTAGTGTTTTGCAAAAGACTGCAATAAGGAAAGTGTTACGAAATGGATATTTGTGAGGAATTCTCCGACAGGAATTTACTGCTACAATCTGGAAATGCCGCGGAGAATAATGTATTACATTGTTGCCGGCGCTGTTTTGATACCGGCGGTTTGGTATTTCTTTTTCTATTCCGGACGGGAGATAAAAATAACAAATTACCCGTCTTCAGGAACGGAAGTCATCGCATTTGGCGACAGTTTAGTGGCGGGAATAGGGGCAACCAACGGAAATGATTTCGTGTCGCTTTTGTCAAAGCAAACCGGACAGGAAATCATTAATTTGGGGATCTCCGGAGATACAACGGCCGACGGACTCGCTAGAATTCATGAACTGGACCAATACACCCCCAAGGTTGTCCTGCTATTACTAGGCGGTAATGACCATCTAAAAAAGGTCCCGATTGAAACAACGTTTGAAAATCTGGGGAAAATCATAGAGGACATTCACTCCAGAGGCGCCGTGGTTTTGTTGCTCGGCGTGAAAGGAAATCTTTTCGGCGACAAATTTGAGCCGGAGTTTGAGAAACTCCGGGATACGTACAAAACGGCGTATGTCTCGGACGTCCTGGACGGTCTATTCAGAAATCCAAAATTTATGGACGACGCAATCCACCCGAATGACGCGGGTAATGAAATTATCGCGGAGAGGATTTACCCGGTTCTCGTACCATTGTTGCAATAGGAAAACTCGCATCCATATCGCGAGATTTTCCCATTCAGTATTCGTTCACCCCGTTAGAGACAGGTCGCGGTCGTGTATTTGTTTGTGAGGTCTAAGATTCTTAACGTAATCAAGATTGATTGGATACCGGAAATTATTTTGAGCGACCGCGGTCTCTAACGGGGTTCACAAACGTGAGCCACTTTTTGTACTTCGGATTCTCTCCTCTGGTTATCTTCAGAAAATCTTCGCGTATCTGTTTAGTGACAGGTCCGTTCGCCTTTTTCATTTTCTTGTTGTCTATGGAGGCGATTGCCGTTACTTCCGCTGCGGTGCCGGTGAAGAAACACTCATCGGCAGAAAGCGCATCTTTGACGGTCAGCGTGCGCTCCACCACTTTGTAGCCGAGGTCGCGCGCGAGCGTCATTACGGATTCGCGCGTGATGCCCGGCAAGATTGAACCAAGCTTCGGTGTAGAGATAATTTTGCCCTTTACGATGAAGAAGTTTTCCCCCGGCCCTTCGGCGATGTTGCCCTCATAGTCCAGTTGAAGCGCTTCGGTGAATCCGCGGTCGGTGGCCTCGCGGCCGGCGAGCATGGAATTTACATAGTGACCGGACACTTTCGCACTCACTCTAAGAGTTTGCGGATGAATGCGCAAAGTCTTCACCACCGTGATGCGTGCCGGCTCGTCGCCCAAATAGGCGCCCCACGGCCACGCGGCAATCGCCACCTCTACGGGGCAGTTGGTCGGAAGCACGCGCACTTCGCCGAAACCGAAGAAAGCAATCGGGCGGATATAGCATGACTTTAGCTTGTTTTTGCGCACTGTTTCTACGGCCGCCTGCATGAGTTCGTCTAGCGTGTAGGGCAATTTCATCCCGAGGCTTTTTGCAGAGAATATCAGTCGTTCCATGTGTCGCTTGAGGTGGAAAATTGCGGGGCCTTTGTCGGTTTGATACATGCGGATGCCCTCAAAGGCGCCCGTGCCGTAGTGGAGCGAGTGCGAGAGCACGTGAATTTTCGCGCTTTTCCACGGCACCAGTTTTCCATTGAACCAAATGTATTTTGTGGCCCGCATTCTCGCATCTTACTTTAATCTCTCAATGACGCAAGACGTGAACTCTTGGGTGGAGAGGCTCGCTTCACCTTTCGCCGCGAGGTCTTTCGTTTTCTTTCCCGCCTTCCATGCCGAGAGGACAGCACCTTCAATCGCCCCTGATTCTTTGTCCAAGTCGTAGGTGTGTCGCAAGAGCATAGCGAGAGAAAGGATTTGTGCGGTCGGATTCGCAATATTTTTGCCTGCGATATCGGGCGCGGAGCCGTGCGCGGGTTCATACAGGCCGAATTTTTTATCGTTGATGCTCGCGGAGGGCACAAGCCCCAAGGAGCCCACGACCGCACCGCCGAGGTCGCTCAAGATGTCGCCGAACATGTTGTCGGTCGCGATGACATCAAACGAAGCGGGGGAGCGCACGAGCTGTTGTGCCGCGTTGTCCACGAACATGAAATCCATCTCAACACCGGGGAACTCCGTGTGGAGCGAGCGCGCCACATCCCGCCACAGGCGCGACGTCTCCAAAACATTCGCCTTGTCCACGACGGTCAGTCTTTTTCTTCGTTTCTGCGCGGCCACGAACGCGATGCGCACGACGCTCGCGATTTCTTTCCATGTGTACCGGCTTGTTTCTTCCGCGGTTATTTCCCCGTCTACTTCATACCGGCGCATGGGGCCGAAGTAGAGTCCCGCGATGAGTTCGCGCACGATAAGCACATCCATACCTGCGATTATGTCCGGCTTAAGCGGGCTGAAGATTTCAGTCCCCGGCCACACTTTGAGCGGGCGCAGATTGGCGAATAAATTGAATTTCTTCCGCAGGCCCAAGATTACGTTCTTCTCTGCGTCTTTCCAGCGCGGGGATTCCTGATCAGAAACAGGGCCTCCCACAGCGCCGAAGAGAATCGCGTCGGCTTTCTTGCACATCTCTACCGTTTCTTCCGGCAAGTGCACGCCGAATTTATCGTATGCGACTCCGCCCGTCACGCCGTCCCTTGTTTCAAATGTATGATGGTATTTCTTGTTGATTGCATCCAAAACACGAACAGCGGACGCCATTATCTCAGGGCCTATTCCGTCGCCCGGCAGAACTGCAATGGTGCCTTTCATCCCGTTAGAAGTAGGAAGCTTGCGCTTCCGACTCGGAAGTTATTGCTTGTAAGCACACGACCAATGTTGCACATACAGAGAATGTACCACGTTCTGAACTTCCGCGACTTCTAACGGGATTCATACACGTTTTTTTCCGCCGGAGGCGGATCCTCCTTCGGAGGAAGATTTTGCGGGTGCTGACTGCTCTGAACGGTTGAGTGCGCTTAAGAGTGCGCGCAAAGACGCGCCGACGATGTTAAAATCGGTGCCGACGCCGTAAAACGGACTGCCCTTCACATCCGCAATTTGTATGTAGGCGACCGCGCGTGCATCTTCACCTTTCCCTAGCGCGTGTTCCTCGTATGAGAGGAAACTATAGTGGCCGGCACCCGCGCGCTTAAGCGCTTTGCTGAAGGCGTCAATGGGGCCGTTGCCCACGCCTTTGACTGTTCGCTTCTTTCCGTTCATTTTTATGACTGCGGAGATGGTCGTGATGTCGCCCGCGGCGCCGCTCTCGTCTTTTATCTTAAAGCTCTGGAGCGAGATGGGGAGGGAGCGGTTCAGGTACTCGTCTTCAAACGCCTTTCGTATCACTCCCGGCAGGACCTCCTGACCGGTCGCATCGGAAATGCGCTGAATCATTTTCCCCAATTCGGGGTGCATCGCTTTCGGCGTATTGTATCCGAATTCCACGCGCAAGATATGCGCGACGCCGCCCTTGCCGGACTGGCTGTTGATGCGGATGACGGCCTCGTAGGTGTGGCCGACATCCTTCGGGTCCATCGGGATGTAGGGAACTTCCCACAGAGGTTTCCCCGAATCTTTCATCGCCTGAAATCCTTTGTCTATCGCGTCCTGATGCGAGCCGGAAAATGCCGTGAACACCAGCTCGCCCGCGTACGGGTGGCGCGGATGCACAGGAAGGTCGGTGCATGATTGGTAGACCTCTATGCAGCGGTCTATGTCGCTGAAATCCAGTTTCGGATCAATGCCCTGCGTGTGCAAATTGAGCGCCAGTGTGATGATGTCTACGTTGCCGGTTCTCTCACCGTTGCCGAAAAGCGTGCCCTCCACGCGCTCGGCGCCCGCAAGCATGGCAAGTTCCGTTGCGGCGATGCCCGTGCCACGGTCGTTGTGGCAGTGAAGACTGATTATCGCTTTATCGCGCGATTTGAAATGGCGGCAGAACCACTCTATCTGGTCGGCATAGACATTGGGCGTTGCCATTTCAACCGTGGTGGGCAGGTTGATGATAACTTTCTCTCCCGTGCCCGGCTTCCATTCCTCTATAACGGCATCGCAGACCTCCACG
>JAUYLR010000018.1 GCA_030698935.1 bacterium | reverse complement strand
GGGGCAGTGACGTGCCCGAAGCACGGGAAGCCTTTGACAGAGTGCGACTGCACCGATGCAAAGCACAAGACAGAGCCTAAGAACAAGTAACGGCAATCTGGCATAATAGCGGGATGACAGTTGCAATTGCCGACCCCGTTCTTTCAACATGGATAGTGGCGGGTGCCGTGCTTCTCGCATTGATTGCCTCCGCGCGGGCGCGGCGGGAGTCCGGATTGTTTTCACAGAGACTCACGCAGGAAGTAAAAGGGTTCGCCATTCTTGCGATTATTTTCTCGCATACCGGTTATTTTCTCGTTACCGACCACCAATTTCTCTTTCCGCTTTCCATACTGGCGGGCGTCGGGGTGAATATATTCCTTTTTCTCTCCGGTTTCGGTCTCACGATGTCCGCACTCGCGCGGGAACGGAAGCCTGTTGAATTTTATTTGCATCACCTGCCAAGATTATTCATTCCGCTGTGGATTACACTCGGCATTTTCTTAGCGCTGGATTTCTTCGTCCTTGACCTTTCATACGGGTGGCAGTACATAGCGCAATCATTGGCAGGCTTTTTCCCGCACGCCGATTTGTACACCGATATAGATTCACCGCTGTGGTATCTCACCCTCGCACTGTTCTACTACATTGTCTTCCCTCTTTTCTTCAGCACAAAGCGTCCGTGGCTTTCCGCCATTCTTGTGTATGCCGTGAGCGAGCTCGCATTCCGTTTGGCGGGCCACGCGCTTGATGCAGTCGCACATCTGTACGCGGTACATTTGTTCGCGTTTCCGCTCGGTATGATGTTTGCGTGGCTGTTACGCACACCCTCTCCGGTGGCGCGCGTCCTCGCATGTGCGGGAGAGCTCGGCGCGGTAGCGCGCTATTGCCTTCTCGCCGCGCTCGCCGTCCCCGCGTGCTACTTCGCCTATTTTTCCGGCGTGGGCGACACGGTTCTCCACGAGCAGACCGCCAGTTTGGTTGTCGTTGCTCTCGTTGTATTGATATTCATGATTAAGCGTACGGATTTCGGCGTACTCTACGTATTCGGTCTGTACTCATACGAGATATACCTTCTGCACTGGCCGCTCTTGTATCGCTACGACATTCTCTATGCGCGCGCTCCCGCATGGCTTGCAACAATCCTGTACCTGTTTGTTTTCATAGCACTCGCCTATACCCTTAGGCACCTTTCCAATTTCCTGATTCGCCCGATAATACAGAAATGAACCGACAGCTTCTCACTCGCTTCGCATGGCTCGCAATCGGGGGCGCGGTTGTCACCTCTCTCTTGCTTTTGCAACTTATCATTCCTGCGATTTCGCTCGCGGACACGGCAGAACCATCCGCCGGTTTCGCTCCCTCTATTTGGATGTCTCGCGCGCAGGTAGTCGCCGGCGAGTCAGTGAATATCTTTACCGTTCTTTATAACAGCAGCGACAACTCCTTGAGCGGCGACGTGGTTTTTGCGGTAGACGGCGCTTCAATCGGCACAAAAAATTTCACGCTCGGAGCGGGAGAAACACAAATCGTGTCGGCGGCATGGGTCGCCAAATCCGGAAATCATACGGTCTCCGCCCGGATTGAAAACGCCGCGGGAGCGGGCGTTAACGCCTCCCTAGTAAACCAAACGACGGGAACTATAAGCATTTCGGTTGAATCTCCTCCCCCGCCATCGCCTACGGCACAGGTATTGAATACGGTCACCTCTGCAATTCAAACGGGCGTTGCTTCCACGGCACCTGCGATAGCAGGTGTTGCCGGTTCGCTATACGGCAAAACAGAAGCTCTTCGCGAGCAGGCAAAAACGGCTCTTCAAAAACAGCTCGCAGAAAACGCCCCCGCCGACGCCTCGGCAAAACCAAAACAAACGGCCGGAACTCCCGGCAGTGGACCGGCGGAAGCAGGGGTATCAACTGCCGGCGCAGACGAAGGCACGCCCCTCGTTTCCAAGGCGCTCCGGTACATGGCGGCCGCAGGGCTTGCGGTCGTAAGCTCAAGAACCCTGTTTTATATTTCTCTCGCACTCATGCTTCTGATTCTCATTAAGATAGTGCGCGCATTTTTGCGCGAGCGAAGACGCGGCGGGCGGCACCTACCTCTTGATTAAATAAAACACCCTGACATTCTCAAGTATGTAAGGATGTTTTGTTTCAGTTTTTAAACTTTTCCCTTATTCGGATTCACGCCGCGAATCTCCTTGTCTCGTATTTTCCCAGCACTGTTAAACGTGTAGCAATACACCTCTCCGAAGCCGATTTCAAGTTTCGCTACCTTTTCGTTGCTGATATTTTCCAAGTGCTTCACAAGCGCACGGACAGAATTTCCATGCGCCACCACGAGCACGTTGCGACCTTTGCATAATTGCGGATGAATATGTTCTTTGTAGTACGGAACAGCCCTGTTATAGACATCCTTTAGATTTTCTCCACCTTCCACCACCGCATCCCAAGCGCGACGAATCTTCTCAAACTCCACTTCGCCGACTGATTCCAAAATCTGCCATTTGTTTTTTCCCGTATACACTCCGTAGTGGCGCTCGTTAAGTGCAATGTGTTTCTTTGCCTCCAAGCCGTGTTTACCAAGTACGGTCTTAATTTCATCAAATGTTTGCTGGGCGCGTTTGAGCATAGAGACGTGTGCCTCGTGGATGTCAATGTCTTTTATAAACCCGCCCATACGTCGCGCCTCTTCAATTCCCTCTTCGGCAAGGCTGACATCCGTCCAGCCGGTCCAAAGCCCAAGCTTGTTCCACTCTGACTTCCCGTGCCTCACCAAGATAAGACGGGAGAAAGAATGATTTACTACTTCTGGTTTAGTATGCATTTTGGCTTTTGCTACTGGCTCCGAGCTACAAGCCCTGCCTGCCGGCAGGCAGGTACCGGCTATTCTTCATCTTCGCCTCAATTTTCGCGACAGCGATGGTGGTCTTGATGACGGAATCGGGATTGAGCGACATACTTTCAATCCCCTCCTCAACGAGAAACTTTGCGAAAGCAGGGTGATCCGATGGCGCCTGCCCGCAGATGCCCACGTACTTTTTCTTCTTCCGGCAAACGGCAATAACCTGCGAAATTAGTTTCTTCACCGCAGGGTCGTTCTCGTCGGCTACTCTGTTCACAATTCCAGAATCGCGGTCAAGCCCCAGCGTCAGCTGTGTCAAGTCGTTGGAGCCTATGGACATACCGTCAAAAATCTCCAGAAATTCTTCTGCAAGAATGGCGTTGGAGGGCACCTCGCACATGACGATAACGGGGGTCACCGAAGCGTCTGTTTCCTCCGCGTGCGGAAGAAGATTAGCAAAGAGCCCGCCGTCTTTCATCGTTTCCAGAGTCTTTCTGCCTTCCTCCAATGTTCTGCAGAAGGGAATCATCGGGATTGCGTTGTCCAACCCAAAAGTGACGCGGACCTTGTGCATCGCACGGCATTCCAAAAGGAACGCTTCGCGGAATTTCGGGTCGTAGTAACGCGATGCCCCGCGCCATCCGAGCATCGGATTTTCCTCATGCGGCTCAAATACGCTCCCGCCCAGAAGCGAGCGGTACTCGTTGCTCTTGAAATCGGAGAAGCGCACGATGACCTGCTTCGGATAAAACGCCGCCGCAATTTTCGCAATGCCGAATGCGAGGTTGTCCACATAGTACGCGCTCCGGTCGCTCCATCCGCGCGTGAGCGCATCCACTTTTTTCTGCAACCTCGGTTCTAGCTCTTTATAATGCAGGAGTGCCAAGGGGTGCACACCTACGGAAGCCGCGATGATAAATTCCTCGCGGGCAAGCCCCACACCGCTATTCGGCAAAAATGATTTCTCAAACGCCGTGTCGGGCGTTGCGATGTTCATCGTGATTTTTGTCCGCGTCTTCGGAATTGTCGCTATGTTGGTTTCGCGGACTTCAAACTTCAGCGCTCCCGCATAAATCCGCCCCTCGCTTCCGGTCGTGTCCACGGTAACCATCTGCCCCGTTTTGATGTGCCGTGTCACCGGCTCCGCGCCCACGACGGCCGAGAGCCCCAACTCGCGCGAGACGATTGCCGCGTGCGATGTGCGCCCCCCCTTGTCGGTCACAATGGCGGCGGCTTTTTTCATGATGGGCTCCCAGTCGGGGTCCGTCATTTCAGTAATGAGAATTTCGCCGGGAAGCAGTTCGCTCATCTCGCGCACGCTTGAAATCACGCGCGCACGCCCCGTGACAATTTTATTCCCTACGGAAAAACCTTTGGCAAGAAGCGTTCCCTCCTCCCGCAAAATATATTCCTTCAGTTTTCCGCGGTCTTTTGAAACTTGCACCGTCTCCGGCCGCGCCTGCAGTATGAAAAGTTCGTTGGTTTTGCCGTCCAATCCCCACTCAACATCCATCGGGCTCTTCTTCCCGCGTTTCTTTGTGTAGTGCTTCTCAATGATTTCACCCCAATGCGCGAGAGTAAGTATCTGCTCGTCGGTGAGCACGAATGAATCCCGGGCCTTTTTTGGAGTCTTTACCACCTTGACCGGCGTTATTCCGCCCTTAGGCCCGTACACCATTTTTGAGCTCTTTGCGCCGAGCTTCTTGCCGATGATAGGCGCGGGTGCATGATGCAGGCGGTTTTTCGCGACTAAATACTCGTCGGGTATCACGTGCCCCTGCACGACCATTTCACCCAATCCGTAGGCGCCATTGATGATGATGACATCCTCAAAACCCGTTTCCGTATCTATCGTGAACATAACGCCGGACGCGCCCATATCCGTGCGCACCATCCGCTGAATGGCGACCGAGAGCGCGATGGCGAAATGGTCAAACTTTTTATCAATCCGGTAGGAAACCGCGCGCGCGGTAAACAGCGAAGCAAACGAAGATTTCACCGCCTTCAACACATCGTTCTTTCCGCGGATGCCCAGATACGTTTCGTATCCGCCCGCGAAACTCGCTCCCGGTAAATCTTCCGCCGTGGCGCTTGAACGGATGGCCACGTCTATATTTCTCCCGTGCTGCTTCTCCATTTCCGCATAGGCCTCTGTAATTTCATTCTGCAGAGACAGGGGAAGCCCCGCGCGTTCAATTGCGTGCCGTACTTTCTGGCACGTTTTTTCTAAAACCGCGATATTTTTAGCGCTGACGTTTTTGAGCGTACTTTTTATGAACGGGGCAAGCCCCGCTTCGCGGATAAACGCGCGATACCCTTCGGTCGTGACGATAAATCCCGTGGGAACGCGGATTCCCTGCGAAGCAAGTTCCCGTATCATCTCCCCGAGCGACGCATTTTTCCCGCCCACTCTGCGCACGTCATCCATTCCCGCCTCCTCCATCCTGATGACGCGGCCTGTCTGCGTGCCACCTGCCCGCGCGTTGCGCGCAGGCGGGCGCACAGGCAGGCGTTCTCCCGCGTTTTTCTTAGCAGCGGCGAGTTTTGATACTGACACATCCGCACTATATCATAGTGAATTTTCCCGCAACCTTGCCCGTTGGGGAAAATCGTGGCCGACTCGGAAAGTTGCCCGGGCTTCACCCTCATTAAAACGCAATCATTCGCATGAAGGCGTTATTCGCCCATTCGTACGAATAAGACCACCTAGACCACGGAAAGAACGGTGCGGGCCGATGCGGGAATATCGGACGCAATTTTATAATACATCTGTACGCTTCTTTGCTCGCGCTCAAGAATTCCAGCCATTG
>JAUYLR010000040.1 GCA_030698935.1 bacterium | reverse complement strand
AGCACGAAATTCGAAGCACGAAAAAGCACAAGATTCCAATGACTGAAATTCAAAAGAATTCTTTTTCCGTTTTTGGATTCTGGATTTCATATTTTTTCGGATTTCGAATTTACTTTCAGGTCCCCCGCAGGGCAAGCCCGATGGCGGTCGCAAATTGCAGGGATGCCCTGCGGTCAATAGGCGGAATATACTCTTCAAACGCGCACACATTCTGCCACACGTCCGGCCTCTCGGTGGCGGCCTGCACGCGTTCGGCAATATAATCGGCAAGTCCCTTTATGTTTGCGCTCCCGCCCACGAGCAGGACTTTTCCCACGGGCGTCATGCGCTCCCCTTTATCGTTCCTGCGCGTGTCCCAGTAATGGTAATGTTTCGCGACTTCGTCCGCGAGCACCGACGCTGTTTTTGCGATAATTTCTGTTCCCGCCGACTTTGCCCCGTCTTCCGGCAAAAGACCCTTTTCATTTTTGAATTCCTTCGCTTCCGCCTCCGTAATAGAGAGTGTTTCCATGAGAGCGCCTGATATTGGTCCTCCGCCGACCGCAACGGTAGAAGTGAAAATCGGTATACCGTGTTTTAAAACGGCAAATCCCGTACGTTCCAGCCCGAAATCAACAGAGAGCGTAATCGGTTCCTCATCTGTGTCGCTTGAGATTGCGCGTGCGATAGAGCGCGCCTCAACCTCAAGAGACATGAGCTCAATTCCTGCCGCTTCAAAAACCCGCGCGTAACTCGCCGCGAGCTCGCGGGGAAATACGACGACGCCGATTTCTGTGCCCGCTTCATCGTGTTCCGTGATAACGTTAAAATCGTACACCGCGTCCGCCGGAGATATCGGAACCCGTCCATCAAGCTCAAACTCAATCATCCGTAATACCTGCTCGCGTTCTGATTTCTCGGGAACATGCATATTGAAAACAAATGCCGCCTCTTCCGGAAGCGCGGCATGCGCGCACGAAACGGTGCCGAGACTGGTCCGCACCTGCCTAAGGGCTTCGGCGAGCGCCGATTCATCCTTAATCGTTCCCGCGACAACAATGCCCGGCGCAAGCGCCTGCGAACCGAAGGAGAGGATTCTTTTTCCTTCTGTATGCTCAATAATTGTTATCCACTTGATAGATGAGTCCGAAATGTCCACTCCCGCAGAGCGCGGAACCAGAAGTTGGGGCGTCGGAAACCAACGCGAGAATGCGCGGGCAACCAGGCTGTCTTTCGCGTGTGATTTGAAGAGCGTTTTGGAAGACCACATGAGCGAATTATATCACCCGCTTTGCTCACATCCGCGATTTTCAGGAAATCTTGGCTCCTGCCTCCACCTCCACCTCAGAACGCAGAAGCGAAATTGCATCCTTGTTTCGTATCGCAAGAATCATCCCCTCGCTTTCAATGCCGCGGATGACCCGCGGCTCAAGATTCACAATGTACGGGAACTGGCGGCCGATTAATTCCTCCGGCTTTTTCCATTGTGCGATTCCGGAGACGATTGTGCGAATATCTCGCGTGCCTAAACCATTCGCTTCAGGCGAATGGCCGGCCGAACCATCCGCATTTTGTGCGGATGGTTTTAGGCCGAAATCAACCGTGCACTTGATGAGCTTGTCGGTGTCCGGTACCAGCTCCGCGGCAACGACAGTTCCGATACGTATGTCCAATTTTGCAAAATCTTCGTACGAAATCTGTGGCTTGTTTTCAGGCATCTCCGCAATCATACAGGAGGAAAATAATTACGTCTGCTTCCGCATGTCAAAAAACCGCTGAAGAATTATCGCGGCGGCGGCTCCGTCGCTGTGGCTCGCGCTTTCAGGCGCATAACGGGATGCTTCTATTGAGCTCCCCGCTTCCCACACGCTCGTGACTGGTAGGAGTAGTTCCTTTTTCAGGCGTACCACAAAATCCTCGGCCTCTTTTGTCACCGGATTTGCCAGATTGGAGAACGAGCGCGTGTCGCCGACGACGATAGAGCCTATTTTTTCTGACGCGACGAGATGCGCGAGCGACTCAAGCGCGTCCGCATCGTTGTTGATGGTCGCGCGCGGAAATGCGATTGTGCCCTTGTCGTCAGAAACCGCTACCCCGATTCGCTTCGCTCCGTAATCAATTCCGAGATACTTTGTCATACTAGCTTGGACGTTTTATACACCTCCGGCTTAAATGCCGCCAGCCGCACCACACGTGTTTCCATTCCTGCATCATGCAGGTCTTGTTCCAAATTTTCCACAAATTCGCCTTTCTGATCATACCCGAGTGCGATGATATCCGGCATATTCGTACGAATATGTCCTATATATCCCTCCTCGTCGCCGAGCACAGCCTCGTCTACGAGCGCGTGGCGCGCAACCGCCGTGCGCCGCGCCTCTTCCGAATTCCTCGGCTTCATTCCCTTTATACGTTCCGCCACCGTGTCGCGAGCGACGGAAACAATCAGGTACGGATTGCTAGCCAGCGCACGGGCCTGCCTGAACAAATCCGCGTGTCCCTCGTGAACTATGTCAAAGGTTCCAAAGACCATAATGCGTTGGAAATCCTCAAAGAACTTTTTAACTTTCGCAACGTCACTGGCAATCGCGGCTCGCAAGTCAGCGTCGTTCACGAAATTTTCGTGTTCCCGTATTTTTTTGCTTAGTTCTATCGTCATATTTTTTCCGCTTAAGTCGCCGGAATAATCCAACAAGTGCGCTTCAAGCACTTTTCTCTTTTGGTCGGCAAAAACAGCAGCCATGTATTCGGTATCGTCAACTTTTACCCGAGCCGCATAAATGCCCGATACTGAAGCATCGGGAAGTGTAATATTCGCCGTAGGAAATCCGAGGGCCGTCGCGTGCCCCTGCCCTCTCGTCACGGTGCCTGTATAGACTTTCATAGATATGCACATCCTAATTCACAAGACCGAATTTTACGAGGCGCGAACGGATGGAGCCCGCTTGTCTGCCAAGGACTTCTGCGAGCGTTTTCACCTTTTCGCCGGAAAGAT
>JAUYLR010000023.1 GCA_030698935.1 bacterium | reverse complement strand
AGTGGTCGCCGGAGGGAACGGTGTATTGGTGGCCGTCCGTGATGCGGCGATTTTCCTCAAAAAGTTTGCGCGTCTCGCGATTGATATCCATCCCGTTAGAAGCCCGCCTGCCATCGCCTAAAGCGACGATAGCAACTGGCTTGATTAGTTAATAAATACATGGCGTTTATTTATATTACTACTCGCGTTGCTCTGGCTTTGGCGGGCAGGTAGGAAGCTCGCGCTTCCGACTCAAGAATTATTGCCTGTAAGCATACGACCAATGTTGAACATATAGAGAATGTAGCACAGTCTGAACTTCCGCGACTTCTAACGGGATTCATATGGTTGCTTGTTCAAACCTCTTAATCTCCTGCGCGAAGCTTAGAGTGTAGCCGATATCATCCAATCCCTCCATGAGGCACTTTTTGACGAACGGATTGATGGTAAAGGTGTGCGCCTTCTTTTTCCATGTGCATGTCTGCTTCGCCAAATTGATACTCGCTTTCTCTTTCGGATTTTTGAGAACGTCGGCGTGCATCTCATCTACCACACTCTGTGGGAGCTCAACCAAGAGCAGGCCGTTCTTTGCCGAATTGTTCTTGAAGATGTCGGCGAATGAAATTGCTATGACGGCGTTAAAGCCCGCGCCTATGAGTGCCCACGGCGCATGCTCGCGGGAAGAACCGCATCCGAAATTCTCGTGGGCGAGCAGGATTTTGGCGCCTTTGTATTGCTTTTGGTTCAGAACGAAATCCGGCTTCGGCGTCGCACCATCCTCTTCGTAGCGCAAATCCATGAACAACCGCTTGCCGAATCCTTTTTTGTCGGTAGCCGTTAAGAATCGCGCGGGAATTATCTGGTCGGTGTCCACGTTATCCCGTAACAGCGGCGCGAGCGTTGAAGTTAAGTCTTTGAATTGTGATGTTTTCATAAGGGCAGGTTACAGGTTTTAGTTTTATACGTAGTCGCGAGAGTCGCCGACAGTGCCTAGAATCGCCGCGACTGCCGCCATTGCAGGCGACATAAGAAGCGTGCGGGCGCCTCTGCCTTGTCGGCCGATGAAGTTGCGGTTGGAAGTGGATGCGCAATATTTGCCCGATGGCACGAGGTCGCCGTTCATGCCGATACACATTGAGCATCCGGGCTCGCGCCATTCGCACCCCGCGGATAAGAATATCTTGTCCAATCCCTCGGCCTCGGCTTTATGCTTTACCTCGTATGAGCCGGGGACGACATAGGCGGTCACACCCTGCGCTACCTTTTTGCCTTTGATGATAGCGGCTTCTATGCGCAAATCTTCAATGCGGGAATTCGTGCAGCTGCCCAGAAAAACGTAATCAATTTTCTGCCCCGCCATCTTCTGCCCGCCCTGAAGTCCCATATATTCCAGCGCTTTCCTGATGTCTTCGCTATCCGATTGCGGGATTTTTTCGGTGATGCCCACGGACATTCCCGGATTTGTGCCCCACGTCACCATCGGCTCTATTGTCGCCGCATCAATGATTATTTCTTTGTCAAACTTCGCGTCCTCGTCTGATTTCCATGAGAGCCATTTGGCGACGGTCTGTTTCTTTGCCGCTTCGCTTGCGAATTTCACCCGCTTCTCCAAATAATCAACGGTCGTTTGGTCGGGGGCGATGATTCCCGCGCGCGCGCCTGCCTCAATGCTCATGTTGCAGATACTCATGCGCGCCTCCATAGAGAGCGCGCGGATGGCGCTCCCGCGATACTCAAACGTGTAGCCCGTTCCTCCGCCGATGCCGAGCTCGTGGATGATGCGCAGAATGATGTCCTTGGAATATACGCCGGGATTTAGGACGCCATTCACCGTAATTGCCATTGTTTTGGTTTTGTTCTGGAGCAGGCACTGCGTGGCAAGCACGTGTTCCACCTCCGATGTGCCGATGCCAAAGGCGAGCGCGCCGAATGCGCCGTGGGTAGATGTGTGGCTGTCTCCGCAGACGATGGTTTTGCCCGGCTGGGTCAATCCAAGCTCCGGCCCGATAACATGCACGATGCCCTGATGCGTGCTGTCCAAATCGTAGAGCGTGATGCCGTATTTTTTGCAGTTATCCGCGAGCATCTCCACCTGCTTTTGCGCGAGTGCATCCGGCCACGGGAGTTTCTTGCGATTAGCCGAAGGGACAGAGTGGTCCATGGTCGCGATGGTAAGGTCGGTCCGGCGCACGGGCAACTTGCGGGCACCTAATCCGGTGAACGCCTGCGGAGTCGTCACCTCATGAATCAGGTGCAGGTCTATATACAGTATTGTGGGCTCGCCCTTGGCTTCGCGCACGACATGCGCGTCCCATATTTTCTCGTACAGTGTCTTTGCCTTGTTCTTTGTTGTCATGGTTTTGATTTATTTCTGGTAACTATAACAGAACCGGCCTCTCTTGCGAGAGGCCATTTCCTGTTTTCTCTTGATGTTGAGCAACAGAATTACCCCTCGCGGTGTAGTGTAAGAGCAAGGAGAAGGAGGCCCGTTTGTGTTGCTGAATATCCTGCATTCATATCATTAAAATAGGGGAGAATCGGTCGCGTGTCAACCCTACGTGTATCCCTCCGAGGTAGCGCGTGGAGTTCAAATAAGAATCCCACCTAGTTGGTGGGGTTCTTAGCGCGGCAGGCACGGCAAGCCTGGGTTTTACCAGGTGGGTGCTCTCAGCATTTACACCGAAGCATAAAGCGATTCGAGCTCCCTAAGTTGTACCAGCAGGTGTTATACCTGTCGCTAGGATAAGTATAGCACTCCTGTAAATTGCGCAAGTGGGGATAATGCACAAAACCCGTCAGGCGTTCATTAAGGAAGAATCCCCTCCAACTCTTTTCCGTAAATAATATCTTCGTGCGTCACTTTGTAATCTATAAGTTCGCTTTTCTTGAACCAGTGGGGGATTTCCATTTCTGCTTCGGGGACAGAGCCGGATGCATGTATCAAATTGCGGACAGCTCTGTCGTCTTGGTCTGACATGATGTAGGAGTCCAAAACGAAATCTCCGCGGATGGTTCCCACTTGAGCCGAGCGCGGCTCCGTTCCGCCCGTCACCTTGCGGACGAGCTCTACCGCGTGCGCGCCCTCCCACGCCATTACTATCACCGGTCCGGCCGTCATGTATTTCTTGAGATTTTTGAGAATTACCTCGGTAATCGCAAGAGGGTCTTCGGACGGAGGCGTCAAACCCCTGTCGCGATAGCTCTTGATTGTTTTCTCGCCGGTCACGCGCATCCAATTCGGGTCAAGCGTGTAGTGCCCCTCTATCTGTTCAACCGTTGGTACCACCATCTTGAGGCCGACCAATTTGAGCCCGAGCCGTTCGTAGCGCAACATTATTTCGCCGATGAGGGCCCGTTGGATTCCGTCGGGCTTGATAATGACGAGCGTGCGTTCTTTGCTGTGCTTGTTCATATCTGAAAGAGTATTTAGTATATTGTATCTGGTATGGAAATCGTTACGCATTGACGAGAGCCCTGCGAATCGTCGTTTGCAGTGACTTTGACTGGTCCTTAAAAAGCCGCGATGCTCCCAGTATTTCAACGAGAACCGGCTTATTTGCCTTGCTAAAGTGCACCACCAAATTTCCCATCTCTTCGGCATGGTCAATGATGGTACGTGCCACGCTCTCCATACTTAAGACGTCTGCGTCGGCATCATAGGATATTTTTGTATTAGTTTTATTTTTCATATTGCGATTTTTTGCCCGGGTAGAATGTGATGATGACAAGTATTCCCGCTTCTATCTTATAGACAACACGCAGAACCCGTCTCCTGTCAAAATCAACCTGCGCAATCAGTAACGGCAACCGGCTGTAATCAATTCGGTCCGGCGATTCAACGGCCTGAACAACGTGCTGTTTGGAAACCCGAAACCCATGCCTTCTCAAAACTTCAAACTTCCGAAGCGCATGAGTGGTAAACCGAATCTGCATGCACTATATCATACCGTATGAAAAATACTTTCGCCGCCTATTGCCTTGTGCCTATTGCCCGTGTTAAAGTGCACGCCACATGACGGTAACACAAGACATTAAAACGCTGTTTGAGGCAGGTGCGCATTTCGGCTACTCCCGCACGCGCCGCCATCCCACGGCTTCACCCTTCATTTTCGGCACGAAAGACCGCAACGACATTTTTGACCTTGAGGAGACGCAGAGACGGCTTGAGAAGGCATGCACGTTCGCGGGCTCTATTTCGGGGAGTGCCCCGATAGCCGCCAGCGCACCTGCGCGCGCTCTGCCTGTGCGTGGCACGCAGACAGGCGAGCAATCAGGCGAAAAGCCAGCTGGCAGGGCAAAACAGCTCCTCTTTGTCGGAGGCAAGAACGAGGCAATTGATATCGTCAAAGAAGTTGCCGAGAAAATCGGGACGCCGTATGTCGCCGGACGCTGGATAGGCGGAACCCTCACGAATTTCAAAAATATCCGCAAGCGCATAGACCGCTTGGAAAAATTGATGAGCGAACGCGATTCGGGCGAGCTTGAAAAGTATACGAAGAAAGAACGG
>JAUYLR010000014.1 GCA_030698935.1 bacterium | reverse complement strand
GGAGCATATATGTTGTAAACGTTCTATACGTTCTAATCGTTCAAATCGCCTCGTTTTTTGGCGTTTACAACATTTACAACAGCTACAACATTTACAACGCTACTCCGCTTTCAAATCCCTAATCACATCCTCAACAGTCGTGTCGCGGACGTACGGTTCGGCCGGTTTCGCGCTCATACCTTCGCGCGGTGCCCGCTCGCTTCCTTCCGGCTCTTCTATTTTCAAATTTACCCGCGCGTCATTCTTCATTCCTACGACGCGCAAAACCGTCCGTATCGCTTTCGCAGTCTGACCGGAACGCCCGATAATCTTTCCCATGTCGTCCTTGTTGACGGAAAGCACGAGCAAGACGCCCATCTCGTCAACTGTGCGGGTAATTTTTACGTCGTCCGGAAAATCCGCCAATGCCTTAACCACATACTCCAAAAACTGCTGGTCTTGTTCCATATCTGTCATGCCATCTTCTTACGGTCTTGTAATACGGTGGAGGATACAAGAAAAGCGCTGGGGGGTCAACGTGCGAGAGCTTGTAGCCAGTAGCTTGTAGCTCGTAGCCATACACCGAGGAACAATCGTGTTCCAAGCTGAATTTGCTACCGGCTACCAGCTGCAAGCTACGGGCTGTTTAATTGACAAGTGCCCGTAATATGGAACAATCGCAGGCATGGCTGATAAAACTGAGGTGCAGAAGATTGAGTTACAGAAAATTGAGGTGCGGAAAGAGGTTTCCAAAGAACCGCGGAAAGAGACGGCGAAGACGGGACTGTTTTCCAACATTCTTGCGGTCACCGGATTAGTCATCTTGATTGCGATAGTCTTTTGGGGGCTCTTTAATTTGGGTGTGTTGTCTAAATCATGGTTCACGGGGCTCTTTTCCGCTTCCTCCAAATCAATAGTGGTGACGGTGCCAAAAACAAAAATTCCCACCGGCGAGGAGTTCCCCATTCTCTGGAGATACACGCCTAAAGCCCCGGGAACATACGCGCTCCTCTATCAGTGCCGCGAGGGATTCCAATTTAAGACGACCATCGCGGCCGGCACGCAAAGCGAGATTCCGTGCGGAGTCGGATACACCATGCCCTCCAAAGACAACACATTCAAAGTGACGCCCGTTCTTTCCGGTACATCTTCGCTTGATGTTCCTCTTTCCATTATTTTTATTCCGAGCGCGCCTGCCGCTACCGGCACTCCCGTATCGCGGGCGCAGGGCAACGCATCCGTGACAATCATCAATGCAGTGAACGCCTCTCCGGCCACTACCGCAAAAATCTCTCCCGCACCGGAACCCAAAGTCAGTAACCTGCCCGCGCCTGCCGGCCTGCCTGAGCGAAGCTCGCAGTCAGGCGCGAAGGCAGGCGGGCAGGCAGAGACCCTTGCGGTGCGCGTACCGGGGCTACCCGACCTCTCCGTGCGCATTTTGTCGCACGGCGTTATTGACCCAATCAGCGGAGAAATCGTTTCCCGCGAGCCCACATCGCCCGAAGAATTAGTCGCCGTGCGCTTCTTGATTTCAAATGTTGGAGGCACATCAACCGGCACGTGGTACTTTACCGCACAGCTTCCGATATATCCCGATTATGCCTATGCCTCGCCCGCACAGGTTTCGCTCGCACGCGGTGCAAGCATTGAGAACATGCTCCGCTTCAAGAACGCTGTCCCCGGCGGGGCATTTCATGTATCGGTTGACCCCGCAAACCAGGTGAACGAATTGAGCGAGAACAACAACACGGCGAGCGTCAGTATCTAGAAAGGTTACAGGTGTCAGGTTACAGGTTCCACACAAAAAAATCCTAAAAGGGGGTTCTGTTCTTAACGGTCTGAAACCTGATACCTAGAACCTGAAACCTGTTTTATATATCGAGGGTGGCTTCCTTCGCGTGCGACTGTATAAAAGATTTGCGCGCGGGGACATCGGTTCCCATCAACATATCAAACACCATGTCTGCATCCTGTGCGTCGTCTATCGTCACGAGCTTAAGAATTCTGCGAGCGGGGTCCATCGTGGTCTCCCACAATTCATCTGAATTCATTTCTCCCAGACCTTTGTAGCGCTGTACGGATATCTTTGAGTTTTTAGTTTTAAGTTTTAAGTTTTCAGTGTCTTCAGGACTCTCTTCACTGTCATCTGTCAACTGTTCACTGTCCACTTCTTCTAATGGCGCATCTTTTCCTACAAGTTTTACCAACTCCTCGTCGGAATACGCGTAGTGAATCTCCTTCCCCTTTTTTATTTTAAAGAGCGGCGGCTGTGCGATGTAAATAAATCCGCCGTCAATTAATGGCTTGAAGTGCCTGTAGAAAAGCGTGAGGAGTAGCGTGCGGATGTGCGCGCCGTCCACGTCGGCATCGGTCGCGATAATTATTTTGTGGTAGCGGAGTTTTTCTATATTGAATACATCGCCTATTGCGGTGCCCAAAGCAACCACAAGATTCTTGATTTGCTCCGAGGCAAGCATTTTATCAATGCGCGCGCGCTCAATGTTGAGGATTTTCCCGCGGAGCGGAAGGATGGCCTGAATGCGCCTGTCGCGCCCCATTTTCGCGGTACCTCCGGCAGAATCTCCCTCCACGATGAATAGTTCTCCTTCCTCCGCGAGCCGTGTCTGGCAATCGGCGAGTTTCCCCGGCAATGTCATCCCGTCCAACGCGCCCTTGCGCAAAATGCTGTCTTTAGCCGCTTTGGCCGCTTTGCGCGCCTTCATCGCGAGAGAAACTTTTCCAAGAATCGCGCGCGCTTCGTCGGGATTTTCCTCAAGGAACATTCCGAACGACTCGCTGAAGACTGTCTCAACCGCTCCGCGCGCCTCAACGCTTCCGAGCTTTCCTTTTGTTTGCCCCTCAAATTGAATTTCGCGGAGCTTTACAGAAACGACAGCTGTGATTCCTTCCAACACGTCATCGCCGGTGAATGTTTCGCTTTCCTTTGTGCCGTTTCCGTTCTTTATCTGTGCGTTCAGGGTGCGCGTCAGTGCCGATTTGAAACCGGTGATATGCATTCCGCCCTCGCTGTTGTAAATGTTGTTGGCAAAAGCGGATATTCGGGATGTGATGTCGTCTACATATTGGAGCGCGATTTCCACCTGCACGCCGTCCTGCTCTTTTTCCACATAGAAGACGGTTTTATGTACCGGTTCAAGATGTCTGTTGTGGAACGAGACGAGCGAGCGCAGGCCGCCTTCAAAATAGAAGGTGACGGATGGCGCATCAACCCCTAATTCGCGGACATAAAAAACGTCCTCATCTTTAATTTTCTCTGCCTTTCTCAAATCCAAAATAGTGATGCGCAGACCCCGCACCAAGTACGCCTGCTGGCGCATGTGCGAGACAATCGTTTCCCAACTCAATTCACGGTCCGGGAAAATAGTGGCGTCTGATTCATACGTGATTATAGTTCCGTGCAATTTTGAAGTGCCGATTTTCTTTGCCTTGCCGACCGGCTTGCCTCCATTTTTATACTCCTGCATGTACTGTCCGCCGTCGCGATGCACCTCCGCGCGCACGTGCGAAGAAAGTGCGTTCACGACGGAAACGCCGACGCCGTGCAAGCCGCCGGAAACTTTGTATCCGTCTCCGCCGAATTTTCCTCCGGCGTGGAGCATGGTCATCACCGTCTCAAGCGTTGAGACTTTTGTCTTCGGGTGGATGTCTACAGGAATTCCGCGCCCGTTATCGGCAACGCGGACGCGGTTATCCGGCAAAAGTGCGATTTCAATGTCATTCGCAAATCCGCCCATCGCCTCGTCGCGCGAGTTGTCAAAAACTTCCCACACGAGATGGTGGAGCCCCGAGGAGCTCGTCGTTCCGATGTACATGCCGGGCCTCCGGCGTACTGCCTCAAGGCCTTCCAGGACTGTAATGGAGCTCGCGTCATACGCCGAACCCGCCTTCTTCCCTCCGGAGGAGGGTCCGCCTCCGGCGGATGAGGATGGCAAATCCGCCTTTTTTAAGGCGGACGTTTTGGCGGATTTGCTTTTCTTTTCAGCCATATTTAGTGGGTTCAGTATAGCAAAAAACAACTCCTTTGTATAGAGGAAATGTGTATAAAAATTAGCCCTTTTACCTCACTTCCCAACCCTCTTTTTTGACCGCTTGATAGACCTTTTCCATGACCGCGTTCGCCTCCTCATCGGTTAATGTTTTCTCAAATGATTGGAAAACAAGACGAGTCGTTGGAAAATACTCTTCCGCTGATATAATACGGCGTACCGACGAAAGACGTTTGCACGCATGAAAAAAGAATACGCTATTCCACGGGACGAGGAGCGAGAAATACTGAAAACGCTCGAAGCGAGGACAGACCACGACGCGGCGAGGATGCGGCGCTATCTTGCGATGCCCGACCTCACGCGCACGGCGGGCAGTCCTATCAAAGAGTTGGTGGATAAGATACTTTCCATTCCGGATTTCAAAGATTTTGACCGCGTCGACGCGCCAGAAATAATCTCAACGGACATTGCTTTTGACCTCTTTGATTTCGGGCCAAATCATCCCGCACGAAGCCGCTCCGACACGTACTTCGCGAACGAGAGGCACATCCTCCGGCCGCACACGACCGTTATGTGGTACTACTACCTTGGGTCGGAGTCCGTGAGAGAGCGACTCGCGCGCGGCGAGGACATCGGTGTGTTCTCGTTCGGCAAGGTGTACCGTAAAGACGAGATCGACCGGACGCATATGAACGTCTTTCACCAGATTGATGGGCTCTATCTCACGCCGAAAAAGAAGAAGCTCATAGAGTTGAAAGACCTGCAGGACATTGAGGCAAAAGTGGTGACGTCCGTCTTCGGCGCCGACATGGAGTACCGCTTCCACGAGGAGACGTTCCCCTACACGCATCCGAGCACCGAAATTGAAATCAAGAGGGGGGAGAGTTGGATGGAGATTCTCGGGAGCGGCGTGGTGAAGGGCTCGGTCCTGAAAAAACTCGGCGTAGACGCGGACCTATACAACGGCTGGGCGTTCGGGTTCGGCCTTGAACGCTGGGCCATCATCAGTCTTGAATTGCCTGACATTCGCCTCCTGTGGTCAACCGACCCGCGAGTTACGAAACAGCTCCGGCTCGGACGCGCGTATAAAGAGGTGAGTAAATACCCGCCCGTCGCGCGCGATATCTCGTTCGTGGTCGCGGGTGACTTTGCGCCGAACAACTACTTTGACCTCATTCGCGAGACTGTGGGGGACGAACTTGTGGAAGAAGTGAAGCTTATTGACAGATACGAAGACGCCAAGAAATTCGGCGCGGGCAGGGTGAGTTATGCGTACCGCATCATTTATCGCTCGCGTGAACGCACGCTCACGAACGCGGCAGTAGATGCGCTCCACAAGAAGCTTGAGCAGGCGACGGCGCGGGAGTATGGCGCGACGGTGAGGTAGAGGTGGCATCCCGCTTCCCTCGTTGTCTCATCATCTTTGCGTTATCGCTTCCATAATTCAATAGCATATCCCGTTAGATGTCCGAAGTCCCGACGCTCCGCACACCCCGACCGCTTCGCGCGTCGGGGCTAGCACCTGTTTTTACAGTCCTTCTATTTCGTAGAGATTCTTTCCATCCTTCACGATGAGATTGCCGTCGATAACGCGGAAGGTTGCGCCGCGGCGCGCATAGACGGGGGCAGCGCTCGGCGTCGGGCGAACATCGGCTTCCGCAATAAATACGCCTTTCTCTTTTGTTGCATACACGATTCCGCCTCCAAAAAAGGCCGCCGCAACGCTCGTTTGCGGTCCGTTTTCAATCGGAATTACTTTCACGCAATACGATGGGCGGCCGCAGAAATTACTTGTGGGCAGGGCGCCTTTGTCACTCAACCGCACATTAATGTTGCCGTTCTCCACAAACACCGATTCGCCGCGCGTGCCGCGCGTCGTTGTCGCGGCGGGCACATCAAATGCGGCCATGTATGAATTGTATTGCGCGCGCGATATCATTTTGGTCGTTGATGCGCTTTCCGTATACGAGAGCATAACTGCCCGGATATCGGCGGGAATAAGATACGCGCTCGTGTCGGACACGAGATTCTCCTCCACCACGAGCGTCCTGCGCCACGGCCGCGAACCCTCGCGGGTCACCACAACCTCGTACGAACTCGGGGCGAGATTGTCTATGTAGAATCCGCGCTTGAGAATGCCGCTTGTCCCCACGATTTTGCCGTTCAGGGAAACATCGGCGCCCGCATAGGGAACCGAAATATATATGCCGCCCGTTTTTATCAATCCGAATCCGGTCCTGAAGCTGTAGCCGCTCGCGAAAAAGAGCGCGACGGGCAGACAGATGAAGAAAAGAATGATGAGTCCGAAAAGATACAGGCGTCGTTTGTTGCGTGAAAGCGGTTGCATCATACCCTTAGTACCATTATGGCCTTTTTATCTTCGGCGTCACCCAGAACCCTAAGTATCGCCCGAGAAAGAGGCGCAGTTGCGCGTCCAGCCCCGGAATAGAGGTGAATATCACCATCGTGGCGGGGACGAGCGCCCATTGGAGCATGAGCTGAATACTCCGCCATTTCCCGTATTCTTTCGGACGGACGGGGACGAGCTGCATGCCGATTGCCGCGCACACGATGAGCCCGAACAGCGACGCCGTCAGAAATACCTTAGCGACGAGCGGAAGATTATACGAAAGCACCGTTGCATTGAATCCCCTGCCGCCCACAAGTAGCGGAAGCCACCCGACAGCAAAGAGAACGAGCGGATGCGTAACCAAAGACCAGAACCCTTCAATTTGCACGAACGCGGCACGGAATTTTTTTCCGAACGGAATGCGCGGATTTTTCATAAAGGTGAAAAGTATGTAAGCGATATTCTCGGCTCCGTATGTCCAGCGCCGGTGCTGTTTATAAATATTCTTCGCCGTGCGGAGGAATGTCGG
>JAUYLR010000006.1 GCA_030698935.1 bacterium | reverse complement strand
ATCAACCAGACGCAGGTCCGTCCGGAAATCGGTTTCACGTTTGCGAACGGATTGCGCTCTCTCGTGCGTCAGGACCCCGACATCATCATGGTCGGCGAAATACGCGACAAGGAAACCGCATCGCTCGCCATCAACGCCGCGCTCACCGGCCACCTTGTGCTCTCAACCTTGCACACGAATTCCGCCGCCGGCGCGATTCCGCGTCTTCTGGACATGGGCGTAGAGCCGTTCCTTCTCGTCTCAACCCTGCGCGTTATTATCGGTCAGCGATTGGTGCGCAAACTCTGTCCCGACCGGGAAAAATACGACCTCACGCGCGATGAACAGGCGCAACTTGAGAAGGAAGTGGATGCCGGCACCGTTCTGAAAGCGCTCAAGGAAGATAAAATTCTGCCAAAGGACGCGACGTGGAAAAACGTGCCGTTCTACCGCCCGAAAGAAACCGCCTCCTGCCCCTCAGGTTATTCCGGACGCGTGGGAATCCACGAGGTGCTTCCGGTTACCGCTACGATTAAGGAATTGATGATGAGGGCTGACGCCGGTTCCGAGATTGAAAAGCAGGCGCGTTCTGAAGGAATGCTCACCATGAGCGAAGACGGGATTTTTAAGGCGGCACAAGGCGTGACGACGATAGAAGAAGTTCTCCGCGTTGTCACGGAATAGAAGAGTATCGTGTATCAGGTATCGTGTATCGCGTATGATACGGAATTTCAGCGATCTGGAGGCTTGGAAACAAGCACATCAAATAGCACTCTCAGTCTATAAAATCACGCAAAAGTATCCGCGTGAGGAAATCTTCGCACTAACAAGTCAAAGCCGCCGTGCCGCGGCATCTGTCGGTGCGAATATCGCGGAGGGGTTTAGTAGAAATACAAAAAAAGATAAAATCCATTTTTATGCAATGGCAAGAGGGTCGTTAACAGAATTACAGAACCACATGATTCTATCCCGCGACCTTGGATATGTCAGCCCTGATTCGTGCTCGGATTTTCTAAAGAGTTCCGAGTGGACAATCAAACTTATCGCGGGGCTGGAGCGATCTGCGGCCGATAAGAATTAGGATTTATACACGATACTTGATACACGATACCCGATACGCGTTCTGTCTGCGCTATACTTGAGTGCAATGGCCCGATTTACCTACACAGCGGAAAAGAATGACGGGGAAAAGTATAAGGGAGTCGCGGAGGCGCAAGACCGCTTTGAGCTCTATGAAATAATCCGCCGTGAAGGGGCGCATATAATCTCTCTTTCGGAGGAGAAGGGGACCGGGATAATGAGCGTTGCGTACTGGAACGCGATGATTTCCAGCGTGAGCGAGTACGAGAAGATTCTTTTCGCGCGCAATTTGGGCGCGATGCTCGGGGCCGGATTATCGCTCGCCCGCGCGCTGTCCGTCATGGAGAGGCAAATAAAGAATCCGAAAATGGCGCTTATCGTGAATGCGCTTTCCAGCGATGTGCGCCGCGGCGATGCGTTTAACGCATCGCTTGCAAAACACCCCGGCGTTTTCAATAAGCTTCTCGTGGCCATGGTGCGTGCCGGCGAGGAGGGCGGCGATTTGCCCGCATCACTCACCGTAGTGGCCGACCAGATGGAGCGCATGTACAACCTGAAGAAGAAAATTCGCGGAGCGCTCATCTATCCTTCCATTGTTGTGCTCGCGATGGTCGGCATCACTATTCTCATGATGATAAACGTAGTGCCGACGCTGGCGCAGACATTTGCCGAGATGAAAGTGGAACTGCCCGCGTCCACTCGGCTCATTATTTCCGTGAGCGACTTTTTAGTGCAGTACACCGTGCTCGCGCTCGGGTTGCTCTGCGGAGCGGCTGCGGCATTGTATTTCGGATTCCGGACGAGGCTAGGCAGGCGCGCGGGCGATTTTATTTCCCTGCACATGCCGCTCATCGGTGTTTTGGTGCGTGAAGTGAATGCGGCGCGCACCTCGCGCACGCTCGCATCGCTTCTTTCATCCGGCGTTGACGTGCTGACGTCGCTCGATATCGTCGCTGAAGTCGTGCAGAACTCATACTTTCAGGAAGTTATCCGCGATGCGCGGGTTGCCGTCGGGCAAGGGGAACCCTTGTCGGCCGTTTTTGTCAGGCGGGAGGATTTGTATCCGACATTTGTCGGGGAGATGATGTCGGTGGGCGAAGAAACGGGACAAACGGGAGATATGCTGAAACGGCTCGCGCTTTTTTACGAGGATGAGGTTGACCGCAAGACAAAAGACATGTCCACGGTCATAGAACCGTTTCTCATGGTATTCATCGGAGCGGGCGTCGGCTTCTTCGCCGTCTCAATGATTTCGCCGATTTATTCTCTGTCGGAGAATATTGGGTAGCCGGTAGCCAGAAGCCGGTAGCCAGCAGCCATGCACATGAAAAACCTCTCTCGCTCTGCTACAGGCTACAAGCTACAGGCTACAGGCTATTCGCGGGGAGTTACCCTCATAGACACGCTCGTCGGGAGCGCCTTGATGCTCGTGGTTTTCTTGGGCATTGCGGCAGCGTTTCAGTTGAGCGTGGATGTTGTTACGAACAACAAGGCGCGCGCGGGAGCAATCGCGCTTTCCGATGAGCGGATGGAATATATCCGTTCGCTTGCATACGCTTCAATCGGTACCGTCGGAGGCGTGCCCTCCGGCGCTATCCTGCAATCGGAGACGGTTGTGTTAAACGGCGTTTCATATACGCGCCGGACGCTCGTGGAATACGCGGATGATGCGGGCGACGGACTCGGGGCGGCGGATACAAACGGAATTACCGTGGATTATAAAGTCGCGCGGGTTGATGTGGCATGGACCTCCCGTAACGGCACGAGGCACATCACGCTCGTCACGCGGATAACGCCGCCGGGAGGCGTGGAAACGGCGTGCCCGCCCACGGCAGAGTGCGGCATTCTTACCGTTACCGTTTTGAATGCAACACTGCAACCGGTTTCAAACGCGCAGGTTCATATCGTGAACACAACAACGAATCCGGGCATAGACCTCACGACGTACACCAATACTGCGGGAATCGTTTCTCTGGTCGGCGCGCCCGCCGCCACCGGCTATCAGGTAACGGTGACAAAAAGCGGATACAGCACAGACGGGACATACCTCGCGACAGCGCAGAACACGAACCCGACACCGGGGCCTTTTACCGTATCTAATAATCAAACGACGAGCCCGACATTCCGCATTGACCGGGTCTCCAGCATGGCGGTAACTACGTTTTCTCTTTCCACAAACACATGGTCGGATTCATTCGCAGATGAGAGCAAAATCGGCCCGTCTGTGAATATTGAGATAAGCGGCAACCGTGCCCGCTTCGCGGGCATCCAACCGTGGACGGCCCCTGCAGACTTGCGCTCGCAGACGATTACGCCTGTCGCTCTTTCACGTTGGGGCGTGTTCAGTTGGAACGACACACAGCCCTCGGAAACGACAATCACCTATCACGTGTACTACCCTTCGGGCTCCTCGTCCGAGCTTGTGCCGGACTCTGTTCTCTCAGGGAATAGCGCGGGGTTTTCTTCGGGGACGTCGGTTGATGTGAGCGCCATACCTGCAGGCGCATATCCGAGTCTGATTCTTGAGGCCTATATGGTCGCGTTAAATCCGAGCGCGCCGAGCCCGTCGGTTGAAGATTGGGACCTTACCTATCAAAGCGGGGAGGGAATCGCAATTCCCTTCACTATGACCGGCGAGAAAACAATCGGCAGCGGGCCCGATGGAACCATCTACAAATACGACCAGTCTTTAACCACGGATTCTTCAGGCACGCTCGTGATTTCCGCTCTGGAATGGGATTCGTATACGATGACGGTTGCGGCGGCAACAGGGTATGATTTGGCCTCCTCCTGTTTGCCTCAACCGATAGTGGTTGCGCCAAATACCTCCGTTGCGGCGCAGCTCTTCTTCTCGCCGCACACGGACAACTCCCTTCTTGTTGACGTGAGAAATAGCGTGGGGGCGGTTTTGTCGGGAGCGACCGTCCAACTTACAAAGGGCGGTTCATACGACCGGACCATAATAGCGGATGCATGCGGACAGGCATTTTTTGACGCCCTTACGAACGGCAATTATTCAATTTCCGTTTCCGCAACGGGTTACCAAACGTATGCAACTTCGGGCGTGAATGTGACCGGTTCTTCGCGTCTGCCGGTGACGCTGAATTGAAAGACCAAGAACGTAGTACGTAGAACGTAGAGAACACAGAAAAATCTATGAGACAATCTTCCAACATGCTACGAACTACGAACTACGTACTACGAACTAATTCGCGCGGCCTGCCTGCGCCGAGGCTTCGGCAGGCAGGGATGACCATGATTGAAGTCATCATCTGGATTTCAGTACTTTCCATGATACTGCTCGCACTTACCACGTCCCTGCTCTACTTCTATCGGGTTAACAAATACACGCTTGAACAGGCAAGTGCGGTTTTATCAGCCCAGCGCGGAATTGAAAAAGTCATACGCACTATCCGGGAAACCGCGTACTCCAGCGAGGGAGCGTTTCCAATCGTTTCAATAGGTCCGGACGATTTTGTTTTTTATGCGGACATCAACACAGACCCCCTCATAGAGAAAGTCAGTTACTCTGTTTCAGGCACCAATCTCATTGAGGGAATAACGCTCGCGACAGGCGACCCGCCCGTATATACGGGCGCTGAAGCCACCTCCACGCTTTCGGACTATGTGCGCAATATTGCAGAGAGCGTTACCACGTTCCGATACTATGATGTCAGCGGAGTTGAAATCACCAATTATGCGCAATGGGAGAAGGTGCGTTTTGTGAAGGTGACTCTGGTCGTAAACATAGACCCGAATAAACTGCCGAACCAGCTCACCATGAGTTCATCTGCGGCATTGAGGAACCTTAAATAAAAGTATGCAGTATACGGTATTCAGTATTCAGTATAAGAAGAGAAACAGAGAAAGCGACGAATCCGCATTTCATACGGAATACCGTATACGGAATACCGAATACATCCCGGGCGCGTTTCGCGCGAAGGGCTCCATCATCATGCTCGTAATGGTATTTATGGGGATTTTTGCCCTGCTCGCCGGAAGCATCGTCGGGTACGTTCTTCAGCAGGGGAGATATGGGCGGGCGCTTTTCGGGCGCGAACAGGCCATCCACGTTGCCGAAGCGGGCCTTGAATATTACCGGTGGTTCCTGGGGCACAATCCAAGTATCTTAACGAACGGAGCAGGACTCGTTTCCCCCTATACGTACACGGTGAATGATCCGGAAGGCGGTGCCGTAGGAGATGCGGCAGTCACTGCAACCGCAAATTTGCAATGCGGGGCGGTGCAGTGGATTGACCTCTCTTCCGTGGGCACATCCAACGCTGCTCCCGGATTCCCGCGGACTCTCCAAGCGCGCTACAAGAGTCCTTCGGTCGGCGAGTATTCCTATATTTTAAACAGCAACGTATGGCAGGGGTCGGATGTGGCCGGCCCCTACCACTCCAACGGAGGGATTCGCATGGACGGCGCCAACAATTCAAATGTAACGAGCAAGGTTTCCACGTGGACGTGCACATCCACATACGGATGCAATCCTTCGCAGTCAAAGCCCGGCATATGGGGAAACGGGTCCGGCTCTAACCTGTGGAGCTACCCCGCCTCGGACATCAGTTTCCCCGGAATGGCCGTCAATTTTTCCACGCTCAAAACATATGCGAATACAAGCGGAATATATCTTTCACCGACCGCGGCCTTTGTCGCGGGCGTCCAACAGGGCTCTTCGTATTCTACCGTCGGGGCAGACGACAGGCACGGGTATCGCATCGTCTTCCGTTCCGACGGCAAAGTGGATGTGTACAGAGTTACAGGGACAAGCGGAGTTTCCAGCATACATATAGACAACACAAGCCAGTGGGCTACCGACTATCACACGATAACCTCCCAAACACTGCTCTCTGGAAGCCCCTTCGCCCTTCCTTCCGGCTGTTCAATTATTTACTCCCAAGCCAAGGTGTGGCTTGAGGGAACGGTGAAGGGGAAAATAACGGTAATCGCCGCGGATACCACGGGAGCCATCAATCCGGACATTATTTTGCAGAACAATATCAATTATGTGGCCGGAGACGGCACGACGGGTTTGACCGCAATCGCACAGCACTCCGTTTTGTATCCGCTAATCATTCCGGACCAGATGAGCGTGCGCGGGATTTTTGTTGCGCAGAGCGGATACTACGGCCGCAATTTCTATTACTGCATATACACGCCCAATGATAAGCGCACATCGCTCAATCTGCAGGGAACCGTTGTTTCCAACCAGAGGCCGGTAACCAAATGGGGGTACAACTCTATCGGTTGGGGATGTTCCGGCGGCGGGAGCAGCTCTGACTATAGCGGTTTCAATACGCGAACGAGCACATACGACCGCATCCTCGCGTTTTCTCCGCCGCCGTTTACGCCGGCGACTTCAGTGGATTACAAACTTTCGTTGTGGAGAGAGCAGTGAGGTTGGGAAGGATTATTTACGGCTTGAAGTTATAGTGCGCGCCTCGCCCTTTTCCCTCCTGCGCAAGCGCGCCTCTTGTGACTAACATATTTGCGTATCGGCTTGCCGTAGCGTCTGATACGCGGAGCAATTTCACGATACCATCGTTGGCGACACGGCCATGCGTGCGCGCATATAGAACAATCTTGGCGAGGCGCGTCTCTTTCTTTCGTTCATGTGTTGCATTGGCACGCGCCCTATCCGCGTCACTCCATCTTTTTGATTGCGTTGCTTGGACAGTCTGTTCCGTAGAAGCCCCCAAAGGGGGAGTGCCGTCTACAGGTGCATATCTCACAGCCTGATGTGCCGATTTGCTATCACTCGCGCTCTCGCGATGCAAATCGGGAGGTTGTTGCGGGGGAGTGGATACAGGGGTGGGAGCTATTGGTTGAGGTTCGGGAGAAGCAGGTGCCGATGGGTCTGGTATCGGCACCTGTAGACGGTCTGATACCGGCGAAACTGCCGTTTCTGAAGGCGATTGCGATACTTCAGGAATAACTTCAGGAGTTGGCTCTGCAGGAGCAACAGATTCCGTGACAGCTGGTTCCGGCGTTGGCACCGTCTCTGCAGAAATAGGGGATTCCGTGACAGTTGGTTCCGGTGTTGGCACCGTCTCTGCAGGAGCAGGTTCTTCCGGCGCAGGCACACTTTGAGCATCGTCAGCCATCCCAATTAGGATATCATAATCGCCTCATCTCTCAAGGGTTGAGGCGATTCGCCCCGAACATTGCTTGCAGTGGGTCTGTTGAATCCGCCGATCCACAATGATGCGGCTTTAAAGTTTCTGGAAAACTTATAATCATACCGTGGGATTTTCGTGATATCCTAGAAGGGCGTCTAAATCGGCCAGCTTCGCCAGCTACCGTGCCATAGAAGACACTCGGCGTAATGAACTACAAACGGCACAATCAGGGAACGCGGGCGAGACGACGCCGCAAGTCTTATGGATATTGGGTTCCGAAACGCGCACGGTTGAAGGAAAACCGACGCGTTTTTGATTTCTGAGATAATAAAATCAGTGGGGTTTAGCCTGCCGAATTCAGCCTGTTACATCTTTGCAGTCGCATCACCAAGCAGCACCTGTCCGTTGATGTTGCTCCATAGCCACCGTGCGGCAAATCTTTCTTCAAATGTTGCCGTGCTAGAAATCATGCGCCTGAAATTCTTATACATTGCTCCTCGTGACCGCACATGAGCCTCTTCAGCGGTGTTCCCTTTAAGTACGGTTGAAACAGCAAGGTTCGATGGTCCGAGAAATAACTTCGCGATTGAATCTTCCAACGGTCGCATTACTTTGTCTGGCAAATATCCAAGAATGAATTTTCGGTTATAGCCGATAAATGCTCGAGTTCCACGACTAACAAGCGTATGCCCAAGTTCGCGTCCAGCATCACAACTGCGAGCGTAAACAATCGCATCTGCAAGCACCGTTGTTTCGTCTACAATTATCTTATCGTCGTACCCGGCAATTTCCTTCGCATTCCCGTGACCATTAAGAAATATGACGGACGGCTTATGTGTCTTCACGTAGCTCTCAAATTCCTTGCGCGTCGCTTTCTTGCCTCTTAAGTCTAGTTTGTTGATTCCTTTTTCTTCCAGCAAAGCAACTACTTCTTCGCTCCATACGCACAAGTACATAGTTACAAGTTCGTGGTCAGGACGCACGACTAATACCGAACCTCCTCTATGTCCCCGCATATATTGCGCCACTCGCAAGAGCCCTCAAAAACTCTAGTTCCATCTCTATCATCTGTTTTCCGACCTCGTCCTCCGCGCGCACGTGCTTCGCAACTTCCTGCTTCGTAAGCTCCAATGAGCCGACCGCTATCCGCAGAGTCTCTGGCATGACATTTATGCGCTCAAGCACCAACTGCTTGAGCTGTTCTTTGGTCTCATCATCAAATGTGTTGTCTTGGACCATAAAATCATTCGGGTAAAATCTTGAGTTTTACTAAAGTCTCCAAAATCTCTTTCCCTATGGGCGTATCTTGTTCAATCTCAAGACGAGCAACTTGCCATGTGTATGGCTCGTTACCAATGACCGCAACTATCTCCTCCCGAGAAGCTTGCGGCAAATTTGCGTATACCTTGAAAAATTGAGCTTTTTTATCCATACGTGTACGTACGCATCTACCTATAAAGCGCAGTATATCATAATGACGCTGCCCACCATTTTCTGCACAATCATGTCGGCCAAGAACTCCAATCGCTCCGGTTCGGATTTGAAATTCTTTTTGCCATGCCCTTCCGAAGCCTTGCGCGAAGGAGGGCCGTAGCAGGCGTCAACTGCTCTATCAAGCACGTGATGGAACAAGCGGTACCTGACACCATTTCCTTCCTTGATGAGTTAAGAAAGAGAAATCTATGCTGCTACCCACTTGGAAAACGGCCTGATGTTCCAGCTATGATTCTGCTTACAGGCAACAACAAATTTACCCGACCTGCTGTTCTTAGCAATTTTTAAATTCTCGTCAGAAAGTTTTTTGTCGCGTGCAGAAATAACAATAATATTAGAGCCTCTCGGAACAGAGTCCAGAGCCTTTGGATTGTGCGACACATATGTATCGAACTCCAAAGAAAGTCTAATGTTTTTTTGTATATTCTTTTTGCTCATATCAATTCCTGAAGTAATTGCCCTTGATGTTTTGCAAATGTTCAAGAATATAGACTTTGCTGACTGTCAGGGCATCTTCAGGACTTGCGTTTAATACTACCTTATAAGGGTCGGCATGTAAATAATAACTATGTTTATGAGGTGGAGAACCATGACAGTTATCAAAACTCATGACGACCCTCCATCTACTTTGGTAGAGGACGTCATAACCGACTACAAACTGCAAAATCCTACCGTGATCTTCGGTAAACCGGACTCGTAGCCTATCTTCCGGTGACAATATTTGTATGTAATCTCTCCTTTTCATGTTGAACTCTAGCAGTCAAACTGTTTGCAAAACTTGCCAATACGGTTTACTCTTAACCTAGAGTCCTTTCACGGGGATACAGTGCGAGGCTACCGAGACCTTTGCGGTACCTTTGAGAGCCACGCGGAGTGCAGTAGCCCGGCTCTATATCCCAGTGAAAGTGCTCTACCCATCAGTAGTGTTTTCACGCACATTGATGGTTTGGTTATCCAGCGGGAGACGGTATCGCCCTCGCTTCTCGCCCCGCTCAAGCTTGTGATCTCGATCTACGAGATAGTTCAAGC
>JAUYLR010000003.1 GCA_030698935.1 bacterium | reverse complement strand
TAACACCTAACACCTAACACCTAACACCTGACACCTAGCTTATGATGCACCTACTCTATACACCGGAGCGCCAAAGAATCGCAATTCAGAAAAGCGGCCGCCTGTATCAGGCGAGCATGGATCTCTTCACTTCGCGCGGATTGGTATTTGCGCCGGAAGGCCGGTCGCTCATTCGCGCATGCGAGAATTACGACATTGACCTGCTTCTTCTTCGGGATGATGACATACCGGAATACGTGCGGGCAGGCGTCGCCGATTTCGGTATCGTCGGTCAAAATGTTCTTGCCGAAAAAGGCATAGATTTGCCCGTCGTTGAGAAACTGGATTTCGGCAAATGCAAACTGGTGATTGCGGTGCCAAAAGAGTCCAGAATCAAGGCTCCGGAAGACATGCAAGGTAAACGCATTGCCACATCGTATCCGAAATTACTGTCCGGCTTCCTGAAGAGTAAGGGTGTTGAAGCGGTCATTGTTCCCATTTCCGGCTCAACTGAAATAACGCCTGAATTGGATTTGGCGGACGCCATCTGCGACATTGTGCAGACGGGTTCTACGCTCAAAGCGCACGACCTCGTGCCCATCTGTGCCATTATGGAGTCTCAGGCAGTGCTCGTGGAAAGCCCGCAAAGCAAGCAAGCAAAGAAACGGTTTCTGTCGCAAATTAATTTACAATCAAACGTATGAATCCCGTTAGAAGTTTCGGAAGTTATGCATAGTGAAATGTAGGCGAAATAATCTCATATGACAAAAAAACCACTGATAATCAACACCGGTCGGAAGCGCAAGCTTCCTACTTCTAACGGGATGAAAGTCCTCATTACAGGAAAAAATACAGTAACCCGCATACTCAGCACGGTACGGCGCGCGCAGAGAAAATCTGCGGGCGTTGAAGCTGTCGTGCGCACAATCATAGCCAAGGTACGTCGCGATGGCGACAAGGCACTTCTTGAGCTTACACGAAAATATGACGGGGCAACGCTGAAGTCTCTCCGCGTTTCCAAAGACGAGATAGAACAGGCATATAAGAACGAATCTCAAGATGTAGTTCGGGCGCTCAAGCGCGCAAAAAGGAACATTGAGAAATTTCACTCAAAATCTCTGGTACGCAAAGAACCGGCGATAGAAACGGAGAAGGGTGTTTCCGTGTGGCGGGAGTTCCGCCCCATAGAACGTGTTGGCCTGTATATTCCCGGAGGAAAAGCCGCGTACCCCTCAACTGTTCTCATGCTTGGTGTTCCTGCACAGGTGGCAGGTTGCAGGGAGGTAATTTTGTGCGTACCGCCGAACGCAAGGGGCGAAGTCCCCAGTGCGGTTTTGGTCGCGGCCGATTTGTGCGGGATATCGCAAATATACAAAGTGGGCGGAGCACAGGCTATTGCAGGAATGGCGTATGGCACCAAAACAATTCCAAAGGTCTCTAAAATATTCGGACCGGGCAATCAGTACGTAACGACCGCAAAACTCCTCGTCTACGGAGAGGCGGACATAGATATGCCCGCAGGCCCGTCAGAGGTACTTGTGTTCGCGGATGCTTCCGCAAATCCCGCGTGGGTCGCCGCTGATTTATTGTCACAACTTGAACACGGTGAAGATTCGCAGGCGATTCTCGTAACACTCTCAAAACCGTTCGCGGAGAAGGTATCACGAAAGATTGATACGCAGCTCGCAGACTTAACGCGGAAAGCGATAATTCAGCAATCGCTCAAAAAGAGCTTTGCGATTGTGACGGATTCTTTTGACACTGCGATATCGTTCATCAACGGATATGCGCCGGAGCACTTGGAACTTGTTCTCAAGGACGAGGCAAAAGCCCTTGCCGCGGTCAACAATGCCGGCTCAATTTTCCTTGGTCCCTATGCATCGGAGCCGCTCGGAGATTATGCGACGGGTGCCAATCACACCCTGCCGACTTCCGGATACGCAAAAAAGTTCTCTGCGCTGTCCGTCGAATCGTTCGGTAAAAAGATACAGGTACAGAAGGTATCAAAGCAGGGAATCAGGAATTTACGGAGCACCGTTGAGACATTGGCGGAACGCGAAGGTTTGGACGCGCACAAAAATGCCGTGAGCATCCGATTTACCCCGTTAGAAGCCGAATACCAGCGGCCTACCGCGGGAAACGCCAAAAAATTATCGAACGCGGGGGGTCCACGCTCCGTGAGAGCTTCTAACGGGGTTTAAGAAATAACACATCAGTATGATAGACCAACTCGTACGAAAAAATATCAGAGATATGAAGCCGTATTCTTCGGCGCGAAGCCTGCACCAATCGGGTATGTTCTTTGACGCGAACGAAAACGCGCTCGGAAGTACGGTCACGCTTGAAGGAGTACCGGAATTAAACAGATATCCCGACCCGTATTCCAAGAAACTGCGCTCGGCTCTTGCAAAATTCCTCGGTATAGGCGATGAGAATATTTTCGCGGGCAACGGTTCGGATGAAATCATAGACCTGCTTATCCGCCTCTTCGTAAATCCTGATGAATCGGTGCTGGTGGTAGAGCCGACCTATGGCATGTACAAAGTCGCCGCGGAAACTGCCGGGGTGGGCGTAGAGACGTGCAGTCTGAATGACAATTTCCAGATTGATATACCGTCGGTGTTCAATTCCACAACGCCTCAAACAAAGTTAATTTTCTGTTGCTCGCCGAATAATCCGACGGGCAATCTTCTTCGCGCGGAGGACATTAAAGAGCTGTGTAAGAAGTTCAAAGGAATTGTCGTTGTTGACGAAGCGTACATTGAATTTGCCTCAAAAGAATCTCTCTCAAAAAGAGTTGCGGATTTTGAGAACCTTGTCATTCTGCGGACATTTTCCAAAATATGGGGGTTGGCGGGGATACGCGTCGGATATGCAATAGCTAATGAAAAAGTTATTCAGTATCTGGACAAGATCAAAGCGCCGTACAACATCAACCGCATTTCATCCGCGCTTGCCGTTAGGGCCTTGGCCGAGAAAGAGACGGTGGCTGAATTCAAGGACACTATTCTTAAAGAACGTAACCGCATGAACAAGCGCCTCACAGAAATGGGACTCACGGTCTTCCCGAGCGATGCTAATTTTCTTCTCGTGAAATATCCTACCGCCTCAAACATCGCCAAGAAGCTCGCCGGTGAATCCGCACTCATCATCAGGGAATTCGGCAACAAGAAACTGCTGGAAAACTGCGTGCGGATATCAATCGCTACACCGGAACAAAACGATGTATTATTAACCGCGATAAAGAAACTTATATGAATCCCGTTAGAAGTCGCGGAAGTTTAGACTGTGGTACATTCAACGTATGTTTAACATTGGTCGTACGCTTACAAACAATAACTTACAAGTCGGAAGCGCGAGCTTCCTACTTCTAACGGGATGAAGACAAAAAAAACCGTCGCAAAAAAATTGTTGAAAGTCGCGTTTATTGACCGCGACGGAACGCTCATCAATGAACCCGCCGATACCTCCCAAGTGGATTCGCTGGAGAGACTGCAAATTCTCCACGGTGTCGTTGAAGGATTAAAGCGCATACAGGCCGATGGATATGAACTTGTGATGGTATCCAACCAGGACGGGCTCGGGACGCCGTCGTTCCCGGTCAGGGGTTATGAAATGGTCCAAAACACATTCTTGAAAATGCTTGAGAACGAGGGCATTCGGTTCAGCGAAGCGTTCGTGTGCCCGCATTTTGCAGCGGACAATTGCGCTTGCCGCAAACCGAAAACAGGACTCGTAAAGAAATTCCTTAAAAAAATACAGATTGACTATGAGAAGTCTTTTGTTGTCGGCGATAGGGAAACTGATGTTGAGTTTGCCAAGAACATCGGCATCCGCGCATATAAAATGGAGTCAAACGGCACATTCCCGCGTATCGCTTCCGTGGAGCGCGCCACGAAAGAAACAAGGATATTTGTGCAGTGCAATCTTGATGGAAACGGCGCGTCCACAATAGACACGGGGCTGAACTTCTTTAATCACATGCTGGAGCAGTTATCCAAGCACTCGCTCATAGACCTAACGGTGAAAGCCGAGGGAGATTTGCACATAGACGAACACCACACGGTGGAGGACGTCGGCCTCGCACTGGGTACGGCGCTTGTAGGGGCACTGGGAGAACGCAAGGGGATTAACCGGTACGGATTCCTCTTGCCCATGGACGACACGTTGGTAGAAACTGCTTTAGATCTGGGGGGCCGCCCGTACGCGGTCTTCAACGCGGAATTCAAGAGAGAAATGGTGGGGGACTTGCCCACGGAGCTCGTGGAGCATTTCTTCCGGTCGCTTGCTGAATCACTGAAGGCGAATATTCACATCAACGTGAAGTACAGTAAGAATGAACACCACAAAATAGAGGCGATTTTCAAGTCGTTCGCAAAGGCTCTGAAAATGGCCGTGTCACAGGACCCTCGTACGCGGGGAGAACTCCCAACAACCAAGGGGGTTCTATGAGCCCCGTTAGAAGCCCGCGTTTGTTGATTCAATTGGGAGTTCGCGGTGCTGAAACAATAATCAATATTATTTATGGAGAAAAAAGCTTCTAACGGGGTGAGGATAGCGATCATAGATTACAACGCGGGCAATATTGCCTCGGTTACGAACGCACTTGAGCGTTTTGGCATTAAGTACGTGGTAACGCGCGACGCTAAAGAAATTCTCTCCGCTGACAAGGTCATTTTTCCCGGCCAAGGACGCGCGAAACCGGCGATGGAATTTCTGCGGGAAAACGGACTCGCGGATGTCATTCGCGATATCAAAAAGCCGTTTCTGGGTATTTGTCTCGGCATGCAACTGCTTTTTGCAGCCTCCGAAGAGGATGAGACAGAGTGTCTCGGCATAATTCCCGGCACGGTGCGCAAGTTTCGCGGTGACATGAAAATTCCCCAAATCGGATGGAATACCATTACCGCTACGAAGTACGACCCGTTGTTTCGTGATGTGCCCGACACGCTCTTTGCCTACTTTGCAAATTCCTATTACGCGGAATCTTCCGATGCATACACCGTGGCCGCCTCATCCTATGGAAACACGCCATTTGCGGCGGTAATCCGGAAAGACAATTTCTACGGCACGCAATTCCACCCCGAAAAATCGGGCCTGCTTGGCGTCCAAATTCTGAAGAACTTTTGCGAACTCGGTACCGGCACGCCTAAAACACTCTTGGTTGCACCCGCGATAGATATCATCGGCGGTAAATGCGTGCGCCTTCTGCAGGGCGAGTACGACAAGCAAACGACATACGGCGATGACCCCGCCCTGATGGCAAAGTCATTCGTAGACGCGGGCGCGAAATATCTGCATGTCGTTGATTTGGACGGTGCACGGAAAGGCGTTCCTGAAAATGCCACTGTCATTGCACGGCTCATCAAAAAGATTGCGGTATCGGTACAAGTTGGCGGCGGAATCCGCACTATAGAGGACGCCAGATTTTATCTTGATACCGGCGCTCTGCGCATCGTCGTCAGCACTTCGGCGCTTACGAATTTGGAAATGGTACGGGCACTGATAGCAGAATATGGGCCGGGGAGGGTTGTTGTGTCTGTTGATACGCGAAACGGCCTCGTTGCCACAGAGGGGTGGAAGAAGACCACTGCCGAAACCACAGAATCGTTGCTTGCAAAACTTACGGAGGCGGGAGTTACCACTATTATTTACACAAGCATTGCGAGCGATGGAACATTGAAGGGGCCTGATTATGAGGGTGTCGGAAGGATATTAAAGACACCGTTTAGGGTTATGGTCGCCGGAGGCATCACATCAATAGATGACCTCAAGAAATTGGGCGGAATGGGAGCATACGGTGCAATCGTGGGCAAGGCGATATACGAAAAGACAATCAACATTGCCGAGGCGGTTGCTGCCATTCCTTCACCGTATATCTCAAAGACATCCGCAAAACCCACACGTGCTGTTACGAAGCGCGTGATTGCGTGTATGGATATTGCAGACGGCAGGGTTGTTAAAGGAACCCATTTCAAGGATTTGAAAGATGCGGGCGACCCCGTTGAACTGGGGCGTCGGTATAGCGATGACGGCATAGACGAGCTCGTATTCTTGGACATAAACGCGACGGTAGAGAACAGAAAAACCCTGTATGAGCTTGCAGGGCGCATCGCGAAAAACATCAACATTCCATTCACTGTAGGTGGAGGGGTGCAAACAATATCCGACATCAGGAATTTGCTGAATGCGGGAGCAGATAAAGTGTCTATCGGCTCCGCCGCAATCACCAACCCTGATTTGATTAACGAAGCATCGCAGGCATTCGGCTCGCAGTGCATCGTCATATCGGTAGACCCTAAAAAGAATAGTGCGGGGATGTGGGAAATATTCATCAGAGGCGGACTCGATGCCACTGGTGTTGATGCCATACAATTCTGCAAAGATATGGAAAGGCGCGGAGCGGGTGAACTGCTCGTGAATTCGCTTGATAAAGACGGCACAAAAAGCGGCTATGATTTGGCCTTGTTAAAGGCTATTTCCCAGTCCGTTTCCATTCCTGTCATCGCCTCAAGCGGCGCCGGAACAAGGGAACATTTTGCGGAGGCGTTGCTGAAGGGGAAATCCGATGCGGTTTTGGCGGCTTCGTTATTTCACTCGGGCGAAATTGATATCGCAGAGCTGAAGAAATATTTATCGGAACGGGGTATACTGATTCGGATATGACCCCGTTAGAGACCGCGGTCGTACAAGATACAGTGTAAGATATCCAAATCTTCAATTAAATGACTATGACTAAAACTGCCGCAAATAAAACGCTAACGCGACCTGTCTCTAACGGGGTGAAAACTCTAACAGATAAGATTGATTGGAAAAAGGTAATGGGTCTTGTTCCCGCAATTGTGCAAGACAGTTCAACCGGCACGGTGCTTATGCTCGGATACATGGACGAGGAGGCGCTAAAGAAAACCATAGCTGATAACGAAGTCTGGTTTTACAGCAGGACAAAAAAACGGTTGTGGAAAAAAGGCGAGGAAAGCGGAAATGTATTGCGTGTGGTTGACATCAAACTTGACTGCGATAGCGATACTCTGCTCGTGAGAGCAGAGCCGAACGGCCCGACGTGCCACAAAGGCACCGTTTCATGTTTTGACTATGAACTTGCGGGGGATGAGCTCCAAAAATTATTTGCAGTGATTGCGAAGCGTAAATCGGAAATGCCGGAAGGTTCGTATACCGCAAAGTTGTTCAGTTCGGGTCTGGATAAAAT
>JAUYLR010000100.1 GCA_030698935.1 bacterium | reverse complement strand
CGCGGCGAGATAGCGGCGCGCGGCGCAGAAAGTTCTTTCTCAATGACATCGAGAATTTCTAACCGCGCTTTTTTTGCCTGAACGAATGCCTCGGCAAGAACCTTGAGCGGAACGCCTTCCACTTTCACATCCATTTGCACGGCCGTGACTCCTTTTGAAGTTCCCGCAACTTTGAAATCCATGTCGCCATGATGGTCTTCGGGCCCTTGAATGTCTGTCAGCACTTTATACGCGCCGGTTTTTGCATCACTCATCATTCCCATCGCGATGCCGGCCACGGGGCGTTCAATCGGAACTCCCGCGTCCATGAGCGCCAAGGTGCCCGCGCAGACCGTCGCCATTGATGTAGAGCCGTTGGAAGCGAGACATTCGGAAACGATGCGAATTGTGTACGGGAACTTTTCTTTTGCGGGCAGAACCGCGCGCAAAGCATTTTCGGCGAGCGCGCCGTGCCCTGTCATCCGGCGGTTCATTCCGCCGACACGCCCCGTTTCTCCGACCGAAAACGGCGGGAAGTTGTAGTGGAGCATGAAAGTCTTCTTTGTGTCCTGATATTCAATCGTGTCCAAGAGTTGCGCGTCGCCGGGGCCCCCCAATGTGAGCGCCGCAAGAACGTGCGTTTCTCCGCGGAAGAAGAGCCCGCTCCCGTGAATTATGGGCGAGACTCCGCCTGCCTGTGCGGACAGGTGCCTGATTTCATCAAACGCACGGCCGTCCACCCGCTTTCCGTGCGTCAGAGCGAGCTCGTGCACGTACGCGTCGGTGCGTTCCTCGTAATACGAATCAATTCTATTGGGTGTAATGTCGGGCAATTTCTCGGTCGCGAGTTTTACCCATTCGCTTTTCGTTGCCCCGATAGTTTCCTTGGAAAGTGTGCCGTTTTGTGCCGCGAGTTTTGGCACAACAATTTCTTCATATGCCGACTCAAGCTCCGACGTGGTAACAGGCGCGTTGAACGACTGTTTCGGCTTTCCCAGTTCGGCAACGATTTGTTTTTGCCACGCTTGAATCTTCTCAATCTCCAGGCTCGCCTGTGCAAGCGCTTTCTCAAGCACCTCCTCTCCCACTTCGGAGGCGCCGACTTCCATCATGTTGATGAGGCTGTCTTTTCCGCATGCCAGAAGGTCCATTCGTACCCCTTCCGCTTCGCGCTCTTTGTATGTCGGGTTGACGATGAACGCGCCGTTCTCTCCGCCCAGTTCCAAGCGCACCGCAGAAGCGGGTCCGTTCCACGGAATGTTGGACGTTGCGAGTGCGAGCGATGCCGCATTTATCGCGAGCACGTCAGTGTCAAAATCTTCTATTGAGAGCACCGTGAGAATGACCTGCACGTCGCGCTTCAAGCCCTTTGGGAAAAGAGGTCTAATCGTGCGGTCTACCATTCGGCCCGAAAGAATCGCCTCGTCGGACGGACGGCCTTCTCGGCGCATGAAACGCGAACCCAAAATCGCGCCGACTGCGTAAAACTTTTCCTCGTACTCAACGGAGAGAGGGAAATAATCCAAGTTGGATTCCTTGGAGCCTATGACCGCGGTCGCCAAGACCGCGCTGTTCCCCATTCGCACGAGCACGCTTCCATTCGCCTGGTCGGCCCAATTATTAAATTCGGCTGATAACGTCTTGCCCCCTATTTCAAGGGAATATTCCTTTTTCTTCATTGTCTATTGGTGACGCCTAGACTTCAGTTGCGAGCCCGATTCCTTTTGGGGCCGGCACTGCCTGTCTAAGCACCACGGCTATTTACTAATGAATGAACTGTAACAGAAAGGGTCAGTTTCGCAACATTTTACGGTATGATTTTACGACATGATATTGATTCCCATCACATCCTTAACTCTGCCCCAGTTACTATTTGCTAGAGTAACTGGTGTAGAAAACGACGGCGCTTTATTCAACCCTGCGTCTTCAAATCTCTTGCACATCAAAGCCACTATTTGGTCCCGAACAGCATCCGTCTTTCGCATCGTAGCTTGTCCTTTTTCCACAACAGAACTTCCTCCCAAAGCATGCAATGCGCTGTAAAAGATTCTCTTTGGCCGTAAATTGAGTCTAAGCGGACTCAATTCCGTCCTTGCCAACTCTCCATACCTCCCTGATGTCGCCTCGCGTTGGGACCTCTCTGCGTCACTTAACGCACGAAGAAGGCCCCTCATCTCCGGGTCATCTTTGAGATTTTTCGCGAAATTTTCATAGTGAGCTCTAACAGTTCGTCCAAACACTACATGCTCCTCATGAATCTTTTTATTAAAAGCAGGGTCGTCCTTATCCGGCAGATTGAGTGTCGGCACTTCAATTCCTATGGATTTCGCGAGCTCAATATTTCCCTTGAGTTCTTTTAGTCCCGATACTCTATCAACCTCCCTGTCCGCGTATTCGCTTCTTGGCGCGAGGACAGGTTGCCCGAATCCATTCCAATATTTTGCTTGACCTTCCTGAACCCTATGTTCATCACCCAGACCTCGCCTATCAGACAATTCGGGCTCCAAACCCAATGACTCCCTCAATTCGGCAACGCGAGCATCATCAGTCGCTCGGCTTGCCGCCTGTTCTGGCGTAGGAGTTGCCCCAGAGAATTCTCCAGTTGTCTTTGACTTAGATATTTGCCTCAACTCCTCTCGCGATGGGCCCGGCGGGGCATCGCTAGCCTTTTCCATATTTTCCATAGATAGATTGAATTATCCAAGACCTCTCTTTAAGATTTTGAGTATACGCTCGTACTCGACAGGATCTTCGCGCTTCAACACCTCCATTCCATTTACGATGTCTCTTTGGAACTCTGCATCTTGAGCGAGTGCTTTTAATTTGGATACGATTCCATCTATTTCTTTTCCGAGGTTATCTAGTCGTTGCCCGAGCTTTTCTAATTGTCCCTCTTGTTCCGGGTCGCGGCGTTGGTCTACATTCTTACGCCCCTCACTTCCTTTTCTTGGATATTCTTGCGTAGTTCCAGGCGGAGCATCTACCCCCTTAGAGTCATCGAGTGTCTTTATCGGCCCTGCCATTTTAGGTTCACCACCAAGTCCCATGCCATAAATATATAGAGGGGGGGGTAATAGCAAGCGGGTTTAGGGGATAAGCAAATTAAGTCAAAATCTCTCTGTTTGGGGGAATCGAAATCGCAAGCGTAATGAAAATGATATTTGAAATAGTCTGGGGCACGTGGTCAAAGTAGGGTTGACAGCAAGTATCTGTTATATATACTTTAGATATATGACCAAAACAATGCTCAATGTTAAAACGGACGCAACCCTAAAGCGCACTGCGCAGAGGATTGCCAAGGAAATGGGCGTCCCGCTCTCCATTATCGTCAATGCGGAACTTAAGCGGTTCATCACGGAAAGGCGCGTGGAGCTCTTTGCAATCCCCACGTACCGTCTTAAAGGCAAAGCCGCAGAAGGGCTTGACCGTCTTGTTGAAGAAGGCTTGCGCGAATACAGCGAGGGGAAAACGCGCGCGATTAAGTCTCTTGCGGACCTTGATTGAACCCCACTATGAGTATTGGGAATGTTAGAACTTCCACGCTCTTTGAGAGGCACTACCGCAAACTGCCGGAGATGGTAAAAGAAGCGGCAAAAGAAAAAGAGAAAATCTTCCGGCAAAACCCGCGCCATCCGAGTCTTGGTACGCACAAACTGCACGGCAAAGACAGGGACCTATTTGCGTTTTGGATTGACAGGAAATATCGCATCAAATTTGTATTTCTCGGAGGAGACACTGTTCTCTTTCTTGATATTGGGACGCACGATATCTATAGTTGAGATTTGATGTAATCAACATGCTTCGTGCTACGATAGTGGCAACAGTATGAAAGTCCTCATTTTTCCGGCAATCATTTCGGGTGTTGTCCTCATAGGCGCTTTCATTTGGGGCGGGTTGAACGCGCTTTTTCTCGTTGCTCTCCTCGCGATATTGGAGACAACGCTCTCTTTTGATAACGCCGTGGTAAATGCCAAAGTACTCGCGCGGATGAGCGAAACGTGGCAGAGGAGATTTCTCACGTGGGGTATTCTCATTGCGGTTTTTGGGACGCGTTTCGTTTTGCCGATTCTGATAGTTGCGGCTGCCGCGGGACTGTCCCCCATTTTTGTTACGACCCTCGCTTTTTTTAATCCGACAGAGTATGGAGATTATCTTGCCGATGCCCATGTTGCCATTGCGTCATTCGGCAGTGTATTCTTGCTCCTCGTTTCCCTCAAATATTTTTTCAATGACAGGAAGACGGTTCATTGGATTGAGGCGATAGAAAAACACATGTCGCGCTGGGGCGGCATAGAGGCGATAGAAATCGCGATTGTACTCCTCGTGCTTCTCTTATGCGCGTTTCTTCTACCTGCGGAAGCGGCGACAATCCTCATCGCAGGCCTTATCGGCGCCGTTCTTTTCATAGTTATTGAAGGAGTCGCGCAATCATTTCAAATTGAAACAAGCGCAGGCGTTGTCGGCGCGGGTCTTGCTCTTTTCGTGTATCTAAACATTCTTGATTCCGCGTTTTCTCTTGACGGCGTCGTGGGCGCGTTCGCGATTACTTCAAACTTGCCCGTCATCATCGCGGGCCTCGGCATCGGCGCGATA
>JAUYLR010000110.1 GCA_030698935.1 bacterium | reverse complement strand
CCGACCTTCTCGCCTGTGTACAGTTCCGGCGCCTCATCCTTGCTTCCCTCGCCGATAACGACGCGCCCGCTGAAATCAATGTCGTTGAATCTGGCACGCATTGCATCCACTGCCGCGCCATCAGCGGCCATTGCATCTCCGCGCCCTATCCAGTCGGCGGCGGCAATAGCGGCCGCTTCGGTAACCCGTACGAATTCAAGCGCAAGATTTCTATCCATGATGCGGGGCATTATATAGGATAGAAATGAGTCTAGCGACCCTATGTAGAGGGGCCTTCCTCAAGGTCAAGACAGACGGAATTGAGGCAGAAACGCTTGCCTGTTTTGGTAGGGCCGTCGTCAAAAACGTGCCCCAAGTGCGAACCGCACCGCGCGCAGATTATTTCCGTGCGCGACATACCATGGGCGTTATCCACAACCTGCTTCACTGCGCCCGAAAGCGCTGAATCAAAGCTCGGCCAGCCGGTTCCCGATTCAAATTTTGCGTCCGATGAAAAAAGCGGATTCCCGCACGCCACGCAGGTATAGGTGCCGTCTTTATCCGCGTGCAAGAGTTTCCCTGAAAACGGCGCCTCGGTTCCCTTCTCGCGTAATACGTTGTACTGCTCCGGAGAGAGCTTCTGTTTCCATTCTTCTTCGTTCTTGGGCACAGACTTCATACATGAGCAGTATATCGTATTTAGTATTTCGTATTTTGTATACCAGATACAAGATACCAAATACTACATACCCGTTCGCAACAATGTTGCGAAGCTCTTCTTCACCTTATCAAGCTTTGGATTAATCACAATTTCGCAATAGGGGTTACCCGGATTCTTCGCAAAATAATCCCTGTGATAATTCTCGGCTTCGTAGAACTTGTCCAGCTGTTCAACATCTGTCACTACGGGCTTGCCTTCCTTATTAGAGTCATTAATATCTTTAATAAATCTCTCCACCTCTTTTTTCTGCTCCGGCGTCGTATAAAAAATCACCGAGCGATACTGCGTGCCGATATCGTTCCCCTGCCGGTTCACCGTCGTCGGGTCGTGGCTCCCGAAAAAGACAGTGAGAAGCGTTTTGTACGCAACCTCCTGCGGATTAAATTCTATGTACACGACTTCCGCGTGGCCTGTGGTGCCATTGCACACCTGCTCGTACGTGGGCTTCGGAACTGTTCCTCCCGAGTATCCGGGTAGTACAACCGAAACCCCCTTAAGCATCTTGAAAACCGCCTCCGTGCACCAGAAGCATCCACCTCCGAGAACTGCAATGCTAAGTTGTGAATCTTTCTTACTCATACAAAAAGACACCACAAACAACATGTGGGATGCTTCTGGAAGAAACCCTGCCCCGTAGGCAAATCCGCAGGATTTGTGGTACTGGGGAGCCTCCGCCGAAAATCGCAGTTCCGTTTTGTATGTTCATACTACGTTTGGTCTCTTGAATACTTCACCTGCAAAATAATCTGCGCGACGCTTATCACCAGCGCTATTGAGTTGGTTAGGATTATGGGAGTTGCGCCGAGAAGCAGTCCATAGACAAGCCAGAAAATGCCGTTAAAAAAATAGACTATGAGCATTCCCCACGAAACATCCTTGACGCTCCTTGTCTTATACGTCTTGTAGAGCTGGGGCAGCATCAGGCACGTACCCGTGGTGGCAGCCAAGGTGCCGAAAATGGTGGTGAGCATGCCGAAAGTATACCCCATGAGATAAGAGTCCTTGATTTTGTACAGTTACCAACTCTTTGATAGACAGACACTTGTAATTGACGTTCAGTGAGCTTGTCTCGCGGGGTATATACTGCAAGGCCGCGGAATGTGTATACTGGGACAAAATGCCCGCAAAACGACCTGAAATTATGAAAGCCAACAGAGTCCCGAAACAAAGTCTACGAACGTGGGTTGAGATAGATACAAAGGCGCTTAAGAACAACTACCGCGAGTTCCGGCGCTTAGTCGGGCCGACAAGATTGGTGTCGGCAGGCCGAGCCACGAAATCTGCTGATTCGCCTGTAGACGGCCCTAAGTGCCTCTTGATGTCGGTCGTCAAATCAAACGCCTATGGTCACAGCCTGGTTGATTTTTCCCGCGCGGTGGAACATCTGGGGGTTGATTGGCTCGGTGTTGATTCGGTTGTGGAAGCCAATAGTTTACGGAAGGCGGGTTTGAAAAAACCGATTTTGGTATTGGGCTACACACTGCAGGCGAGAGTAGAGAACGCAATAAAAAATAATATTTCTTTAACGGTCGCCGATTTCGCCGGCCTTCAGAATCTTAAGACTATTAAGAAGGGCGCCGGCAAACTGAAAATCCATCTGAAGATTGATACGGGAATGCACCGTCAGGGGTTTTTTGTCTCCGAAATTCCCGCGGTTATCGCAATGCTGAAGTCCGGGAAACTGCCGGTAGAGCTTGAGGGCGTTTATACGCATTTCTCATCCGGAAAAAATCCGACTTTCCCTCGGGCGACCCAAGACCAGATTGCAGAATTTAAGAAAGCTGTCGGCCTTTTTGAAGCAGCGGGGTTGAAGATTCCCCTCAAACATGCGGCGGCGACATCCGGTACGATTTTATTTCCCCAAAGCCATTTTGACTTGGTCAGAGTCGGCATCGGTTTGCAGGGGCTTTGGCCCTCCAAAGAAGTGCGCGACGCATTCCGGACGAAGGTTAACCTTGTGCCGGTTCTTACGTGGAAAACGATTGTCGGGCAAATTAAACAGCTGCCTAAGGGTGCCCGCATAGGGTACGACTTGACCGAAGGACTCAATCGGGACTCAAAGGTGGCCGTATTACCCATCGGCTACTGGCACGGGTATCCGCGGTTACTTTCCAGCACCGGTACAGTCTTAATTAACGGCCACGAGGCAAAGGTTCTCGGCAGAGTTTCTATGGATATGACAAGCGTAGACGTCACCGATGTAAAGAACGTGAAGGTCGGTGATGAGGTAATCCTTATCGGTAAGAGCGGGAAACGGGAAGTGTCTGCAGATGATATTGCCCGTATATGCGGCACGATTAACTACGAAATCGTCACGCGCCTCAATCCGCTGATGAAACGAATTCTTATCTAGGATTTGATTCCAGAGCTCCTACAATATCTTATCTATCATCCATGTGAGTAGTGAAAGCACTATTGCGCCTAAGAGCGCGGACAAGAAGCCGGCGACTTCAAACCCTTGGACTACCCACGACATGGCATAAAAAAGGAACGCGTTCAAGACGAGCGAGAATAATCCGAATGTGATAATGGTGATTGGGAGAGTGAGAATGGAGAGTACCGGCCTGATGATGAGAGTAATGACAGACCACACGACCGCAACGAGAAGTATCGTCGTCCATCCGCCGGTGTGAGTAACGCCCGGCACAAGATTCACCGTCAATGCGACTGCGGCAACCGTTCCGAGGTATTTAAGGACTGTGTGCATATTGGAATAGGTTATATGGATTAGGTTCTAGGTTTTAGGTGCTAGCTTCAAATCCCAGGGTACTTCTATACTATAACATAGACAAGAAAACCGCCAGGATTGTCAGCATTTACCAACTAAAGAGAAAAGGCCTGCTTGTTTTAGACGGTACGGGTTTGGGCTCCGTCTAAAACAAGCAGGCCTTTTCTTCGCCCCCCTTATTCCCACTTCTCCTCCTCCTCCGGCTCCGGCGGCACATCTACTTTCTCATCCTCGTCCTCGTCTCCATCCAACAACTCATGAACCGCCTCCTCCGGCAAACCCGCTTCTTTCTCCTCGTATTCGTCTTTATCTCTGTAAATCATACTTAAAATATGCGCTTCCCGACTCTTAACACGCCAATACTACCCATGTGTAACGGCATGCGCAAGATTGCAACCTGCACAGCTGTGCATAACTCTGTATACTGGATTGCATGCGGGAAAATGACCTTATTGCCAGGCATTTCCGGCTCACGCCGGTACAGACGGCTGCGCTCCGGAAACTGGGACTCATCACCATTCGCGACCTCCTCTACCACTTCCCCGCGAGATACGAGGCGCAGGGTTCCGATGCAAGCGCGCGGGAATTGGTGCCCGGTACAAAAGTCACCCTTTACGGCACGCTTTCAAAATTGAAGGCGAAAAAACTTTGGAAAAGCCGGCGCGCGGTGACGGAGGGCTGGTTTGAGGATGCAACCGGCCGCGTCAAATGCATGTGGTTCAACCAGCCGTACATCGCATCGTATGTTTCCGAGGGAAGTTTTGTGAGGCTGGCGGGGACCGTGGGCGGTAGCGGAAAGAGTCCGTACATCGCAAATCCTGAATTTGAAGTTGTTCCGAGAGGAAGCGTTCCCAACGGATTGTTTGTTGAAGAAGCTAGAAGCCAGAAGCTAGACGCTAGAAGCTCTGTTCTCCCCGTCTATCCGGAAAGCCGAGGTGTAACAAGTCTCTGGTTCTACCACGCAATAAAACGTATTTTGGAAGACGGCGCGCATAAAGAAATTGCCGACCCGATACCGGAAGACATACGCAAGAAATATCATCTGCCCGATGTATGGACCGCTCTCGTCTGGACTCATGCTCCGGAAAAGAATGAGCACGCCGAAGCCGCCCGTAAACGGTTTGCATTTGAGGAAATATTCATCATGCAGACCGCTCGCGCACAGGAGCGCGCGCTCAATGATGCGCAAGCGCCGTTTTTGATAAGCAACGGGGAGACGCATGCGGAGAAATTTCTGGCATCAATTAATTTTCCGCCGACACGGGCACAGAGCTGCGCCATCGTCGATATACTCAAAGATTTCTCGGGCTCGCATCCGATGGCGCGGCTTCTGGAGGGCGATGTCGGTTCCGGAAAGACACTGGTGGCTGCCGCGGCTGCCTACACAGTCGTGCACAGCCGTCCGACGGGGCGCACATCCGGCACTTTGCAGGTGGCGTATATGGCGCCTACGGAAATCCTCGCAACGCAACACTTTCAATCTTTCATTGAATACTTTAGGCACTTACCTATCAACATCGCCCTTATCACGGGCAGCGGTTGTTGGAAGTTCCCCTCCAAGGTTTCCCGCGGGAAACCAACCGCCATTTCACGGGTGCAGTTATTGAAGTGGGTGGAGAACGGCGAAATAGCCATGGTGGTGGGTACGCACGCGCTTATCCAGAAATCAGTCAAGTTCCGGAATCTTGCCCTCGCAATCGTTGACGAACAGCATAAGTTCGGTACAAAACAGAGACGCGCTCTCACGAAGAAAAGTTCTTACGCCCCTCACTTTTTGAGTATGACGGCTACGCCCATTCCGCGCACGCTCGCGCTCACACTCTACGGCGACTTGGATATTTCCGTGCTGGATGAACTCCCACCGGGACGCGCGAAGGTGACTACGAGAATAATTAAAAAGGAAGACCGCGCCGGAGCATATGAAAGCGTACGGCGCGAGCTTAGAGAGGGACGGCAAGCATTTGTCGTCTGCCCACGCATTGAGGAACCGGACCCCGAAAAAATGAACGCTCTGCAGGCAAAGTCCGCAAAAGCGGAAGCGAAACATTTGCAAAAGGATGTCTTTCCTGAATTCAAAGTCGGGCTACTCCACGGAGCCATGGCACAGAAAGAGAAGGACCATTGCATGCAGGAATTTGCCGCCGGTAAAATACAGGTGCTTGTCGCGACGTCCGTCGTGGAAGTCGGCTTGAATGTCCCGAACGCGACTGTCATGATGATTGAGGGAGCAGAGAGATTTGGGCTTGCACAACTTCACCAGCTTCGCGGACGCATCATGCGCTCCTCGCATCCTCCTCATTGTTTTCTTCTGCCAGAAACTTTTGGCCAGGTTTCTTCAAAGCGCTTGAGAGCACTGGAAAAAAGCAGTGACGGATTCAAGCTCGCCGAAGCAGATTTGGAAACGCGCGGCGCGGGAGATTTGCTCGGCCGGCGCCAATGGGGCATCTCGGACATCGGCATGGAGGCGCTCAAGAACCCGCGTCTTATCCAAGCCGCCCGCGAGGAAGCTTTTGCGCTCGTCCGTGAAGACCCGGCGCTTCGCAGGTATCAAGAACTCGCCGCGCGCGCGGCGAGCGTTTCGGGCGCTATGCATTCCGAGTGAGTAAGTTCCCGAGGTGACTCCTTAGCACTGGAAGGTGTCTCCTCGGGAATTGATTTGGAATTAATTTACCGCCACCGCGACGGATACCTTGTGTGCCCCCGTGCTCAAAGTCACCTGATACGTGCCGGGCAACTGGTATGTGTGGTTAGTTACGCTTGTCGCCGACTTACAGGCGCCTGCCGGCACAACAATCGGCGGTATTCTTGAGCTATCTCCGTAATCCAGAAGGTATGTGGCGGCGGCGCAGGAATTTGCCGCATTCACCGTCACTTGTACCGAAATCCCGCGCGAGGAACCGCCTGCATAAGGCGCGACGGCGATGAGCCCGCCGACCGGATTTTTGAGTGTGGTCGTGCCGGCGGAAGATCCGGAACAACTGGCGGCAATTGCCGCCGCCGTGCGCGCACCGACGGCACCATACCCAGTCGTCTCGGGTGTCCCCGAAGAAACGATGCCTTTCTTGGTCTGGAATCTTTGTACCGCTTTCTCCGTGAGCGGACCATATGTCCCCGTTATTGTTCCTTCTGGATAAACAGTTTTATCCTGCGCCAAGAACTGCTGAAGTCGCGTTACGTCAATCCCTGTTGACCCTTTTTTCATCGTCTTCCCCGGCGTTGGGCACGCGGCAGAGGCTGATTTTGCTTGCTGCAGCTGGGTGACCTTGTCCTGAAGACCCTGCACCTGCTGTTGCAGCTCTGCGGCAGTGGCTGCGCTCGCGAAAAGCGGCAAGCCGAAAATAAGGAGAGTCGTGGCCGATAGGAGCCTGATATGCATACTAGTATTGTCGCACGCGCGCAAAACAGCGCAACACCGAATCCACACCCCGCCATCTCAATTCAGTTCCGATATATATCGTGAGTATCAATATCAACAAAGGCAACCGCGCCCTCTCGCAAAAACTCAA
>JAUYLR010000103.1 GCA_030698935.1 bacterium | reverse complement strand
GGGAAAACGACGCTCGCGCGCATTTATGCGAACGCGCTCGGCGCAGATTTCTATGAGCTCTCTGCGGTGGATTCCGGAAAGGACGATATCAAAAAAATTGTCGCCAAGGGGCAGATTAAGTTTGGTAATAAACCTAAGATTCTTTTCATAGACGAAATTCACCGGTTCAACAAAGCCCAGCAGGATTTTCTTTTGCCGTTCGTTGAACGCGGCGACATAACGTTCATCGGAGCGACGACGGAGAACCCGAGTTTTGAGGTGATTGCGCCTCTCTTGTCCCGTTGCCGTGTCTTCATCTTGAACGAGCTGTCAGATGCGGAGATGGAAAAAGTAATTGCGCGCGCCGCTAAACAAATGTCCGCCGAAGGCGGATCCGCCTCCGGCGGAAAAGTCCCGAAGAACGCGCGCGACTGGCTCGTGCAAATGGCTTCGGGCGATGCACGCCAGGCACTCGGCGTACTTGAAACCGCCGAACGGCTCTACGGAAAAATAACTTTGGAAACGCTCAAAGAGGCTCTGCAATCAAAGCATCTCCGTTACGATAAAAAAGGGGAGGAGCATTACAACACCATCTCCGCTTTTATTAAATCAATGCGCGCGTCACAGCCGGATGCCGCACTCTATTACCTCGCGCGCATGGTTGAAGCCGGCGAAGACCCTAAATTTATCGCGCGCCGTATGGTTATTTTCGCGAGCGAAGATATCGGCCTCGCGCAACCCACCGCGCTCGTGGTTGCCAACGCCGTCTTTCGCGCGGTTGAAACAATCGGCTACCCCGAGTGCGCAATCAATCTCGCGCACGGCGTCGCGTATCTCTCTCAATGCAAGAAGGACAGGCGCGCATACGACGCGGTTTTTGCGGCACTTGATGATGTGAAAAAATTTGGCGCGCTTCCGATCCCGCTTAAAATAAGAAATGCCCCGACAAAGCTCATGAAACATCTTGAGTATGGAAAAGATTATGAAAAATATGATAAAGAATCCTACCTGCCGGAAAAACTTAAGAAGAAAAAGTATCTGAAATGATTTGGTGTTATTATAAGTGGATATGAATCCCGTTAGAAGTTGCGGAAGTTCGGAAAAGTCTATGCTCGCGACATCAATTGCATCGGCCGATTTTTTAATAGACGCGGATAACGAGTCGGAAGCGCAAGCTTCCTACCTGCCCGCCAAAGCCAGCGCGGTGGAAGCGGTTTAATAAACAAACGCTATGAAATTATTAAATAATCAAGTTTGTCACCATCGTTGCTTTCAGGCGATGGCAGGCGGGCTTCTAACGGGATGAAACTCATCTCTTGGAACGTAAACGGCATACGCAGTGTCCACAACAAGGGGCTTTTTGTGCCGTTCATTGAAAAAGAGAAGCCGGATATTTTGTGCCTTCAAGAAACGAAGGCGGAGGAGCATCAATCGGCGGTAGATTTGCCGGACTATGATGAGTACTGGAACTCGGCGAAGAAAAAAGGCTACAGCGGGACCGCGATTTTTTGCAAAGATAAGCCCGTGTCTGTGCGGCTCGGTTTTCCGGAGACAATTATGCAAAAATATAAAATGGATGGTGACGGGTACGGCAATCCCAACGCGGAAGGCAGGATTATTACGGCAGAATTCAAGGATTTCTTCGTCGTAAATGTATATACCCCGAATTCCAAGCCGGATTTGAGCCGTCTCGCGCTCCGCCACAAGCAATGGGACCCGGCATTTCTCGCCTACTGCAAAGAGTTGGAAAAAGAGAAACCCGTAATCTTTTGCGGAGACCTGAATGTCGCGCATACGGAAGAGGATTTGGCGAATCCGAAGGCGAATGAGGGCGAACACGGTTTTACAAAAGAGGAGCGGGCAGGGATTGACGCTATTATTGCGGGCGGATTCACGGATTCATTCAGACATTTTACGAAAGGCGGCGGGCATTACACATGGTGGACCCATTTCGCCAATGCCCGCGCGCGCAACATCGGATGGCGCATAGATTATATCTTTGTAAGCCGTGCATTGGAAAAAAAGATGCGGAGTGCCCGTATTTTGCCGGAAGTTATGGGTTCAGACCACTGTCCGATAGAATTACAGTTGGGTTTTTAGTGGGAACCAAGGTGAGACCTTGGGAGTGACTCTTTAAGGTCTCACCTTGGTTCTTTTGGATTTCCTCAAGTTTTGCGAGAAGACAAGGGCGTTTTTAGCGGTGCGGGTTCATCTTCCGCTAAAAACGCCCTTGTCTTAGAGTCTCCCCGTTATCCACACCCTGTCCTTTACAATGTCCAATAGACATGTATCATACCTCCTAGGGATCGCTGGATCCTTTATAGTTCTGATTCTTTAAAGCGCTCAATCCTCTATAAGCAGGGGTTTCACTCTTGCTTTCTAGCAAGAATTGCAGCGTAGGGTTAATTCCCTAGAGATCACGCAGGTACATTAAACCCATAAGGATGCCATGCATCCACAATTATTGGCCTCGTACCTTTAAGCGTTTGATCTTCCAATAGAATCCTGAACAACCAGGCCGTCTTCCATGGCTGGGTACAGGTCCTTAAAAAGAGTGACCCGTGCCCCTCATGGGGGCGGCCTTTTGGCTTTATGAAATGTACCCAAGGTGAGACCTTGGGAGTGACTCTTTAAGGTCTCACCTTGGGTACATTAGTTGACGTGATGCTTCTCTCTCAATTTTTGAACCTCAGCATTATCCTCTTCTTCGCGCCGGTTTTTTCCTTGTTCGCCGAGTGTCTGCAATTGTTCGTTATCAAGTTCCATGAGTTCGCGGGCACGGCTTTCCAAATATTCCTCCGTATTTTTTTTCGGGTCATCCAGAACTTCCTCCAGAAGCGCGTGCAGAATCCAGCCGATGCGCGGACCGGCTTCTTGTCCGAGCTTAATTATTCGCGAACCGTCTATTTTTAACATCGCGACGGAAATCGGATCGCGCATTGCCTCGTCCACCATGGACATATATTTGCGGAGACGGAAGGGTTGTTCCTTCGGGCGGCCGGTGCCGATGCGGTCGCAAATGCGCAGATTAAGAAGTTCCTTAATGTGGCCGGTGCCGACATTGGTGATAATTCGGCGCACAGCGGATAGCGTGACTTCGTCGGGGTCAGAAAAAAACATGTGCCAGCGTATTAACGAAACGACGGTGGTTGTCATTTCACCGGAAATCCGCAAATCATTTAAAATCTTCCGTGCCATCCGAGCTCCCACGACTTCGTGCCCGTGAAATGTCCAATCCTTTTTCTCTTCCGACCAACGGCGGGACGCGGGCTTGCCGATATCATGCAAGAGTGCAGCGAGGCGGATTTCCAAAGACCAGCCCTTGTCGGCCGCATGCTGAAGACTCCGCAGAAGATGTTCAAACACATCAAATGAATGCGCTTGATTCTGGTCTATCCCAATCGCCTCTTCCAACTCGGGAATGACATACCGCAAAATACCGAGCTTTTGAGCCACATATAGCGCCTGCATCGGACGCGGGCTCATGAGAATGCGTATGAGCTCATCGCGCACGCGCTCGCGGGAAATCTTCTCAAGCTGTTTCGCATTCGCGACGATGCCCGCGGAGGTTCCGGATTCAATCGCAAAATCCAGTTCGGCGGAAATACGGACAGCGCGGAGCATGCGGAGCGCATCTTCATTAAACCGCTCTGCGGGATTTCGGACGGTGGCAATGACGCGCCGCTTGATATCTCTCCGGCCGTCATGCTTATCCACGAGCTTACCGGTAACGGGTTCGTATGCGATGGCGTTGATGGTGAAATCGCGGCGCTTCAAATCATCTTCAATGTTGTCGCTGAACCGTACTTCATCAGGATGCCGGGCGTTGGAATATTTTCCCTCAATGCGATACGGCGTCACTTCCACAACTTTGAGCCGCGGGTCTTCCGATTCTGTGACCACTCCCACCGTGCCAAACTCATTCTCGTAAAATGTTTCTTTGAAGAGCGCTTGGATTTGTTCCGGCTTCGCGTTCGTCGTTATGTCCCAATCTTTCGGCTCGCGCAATAGTAAAAGGTCGCGAACGCATCCCCCGACGAGGTACGCCTCAAACCCGCCTGCGCGGAGCGCATCGCAGAGCGCAACAACTTCGGGCGGAACGGTAAGTTTCACGGAATCCATTTATGCATTGTATCCCGCGCATTGTATTTGAGCGACAGCGCATGTAGACTTGCGGTGTTACGCTCCCGTGGTGAAACGGATATCACAGCAGTCTTCGGAACTGCTATTCCAGGTTCGAATCCTGGCGGGAGCACAATGAGAACGAAGTGAACATTGTGCTCCCGAAGCACACCAGTCTGCACTGGTGTGCGGCAGGATTCGAACGCCGGAGCGTTGTGCGGCAAACTTGCCGCACCGTGAGGCGGTGCCCAGCCCGAGCCCTGCGACGGCAGGGCGAGAGGCGAGGGAGAATCCAAAGGCAGGAGCACAAAATAATGGCTCTAAATCGGCATAATATCCCGAAATCCTTGCATAAAATGGCATAATATGATATTGTTTTCC
>JAUYLR010000090.1 GCA_030698935.1 bacterium | reverse complement strand
CCGCAGTGCAAGCGCAAATGTGCAATCCCCGTTAAATCCGAAGTGCCCGACGCCCCCGCCATACGGGCCGCGCGCCTCTTTTTCATTGGCATCTATGATTTTTATGGTTTCTATCTTCGGCGTGCCGCATACCGTTCCCATCGGGAATTGGCTCGCGAAGCCGGAAAACATGTCCTCCTCGGGGCGAATTGTTCCCACCACCTCGCTTGAAATGTGCTGGACGTGGCTGAATTTTTTAACCGCCATCAGGTCGCGTATCTTTACGGTCCCGAATTTTGCCACTTTTCCGATGTCGTTTCTGTGCAAATCCACGAGCATGTTGTGCTCGGCGCGCTCTTTCTCATCGTTCACGAGCTCGCGGGCAAGTTGTTGATCCTCTTGCGGAGTTGCGCCGCGGCGGATAGTCCCCGCGAGCGGGCGCGTGGTCATTTCCCCGTCTCGCAGAGAAAACAACAGTTCCGGGCTCGCACCGATTATTTTCTTACTGTGGAATTTGAGATAGTACATAAACGGCGAGGGATTGATTTCCCGCAACCTTTCATAAATGTGCAGCGTGTCGCCCGTTATTTTGTATTTGGTCTTGAACCCGACTTCGCACTGAAATGTTTTTCCTTCCCGGATTTTCTCCTTCACATCCTCAACGATTTTGGCATGCTCTTTCTCCGAAAGTCCCTCATCTAGGCACTCGGCACTAAAGGGCTCGGCCTCAATTTCTGAAGCGATGATTTCTTTTAACATCGCGCTCCTGTCTGCGTGCATCGCACAGGCAGGTCTGTCCCCGTCGTAGTAGAAATAGGTGAGTTCTCCGGTCAGTTTGTCCAAGATGAGCCCGTCCGTATAAACGCCAAAAAGAAACTGGTCAAATGCATTATGCACTTTCACGTTGAGCGCGGGCTCCATGAGGTTAATCGCTTCGTAACTCAAATACCCCACCAGCCCGCCGTCGTAATTCCTTCCTATAGTGCGTTGCGGCATAATGTCGCGCAGGGCGTAGTACGGATTCGGGACGGAATAGTTCTTGCCGTCAATCGTCAGTTCTTTCCCCCGCCCGCTTACCAGATGCGCCGGCTCAAAACCCAATATAGAATAGCGGGCGAACTTCCCCTCTTCACCCAATGACTCAAAAATAAAACAGGTGTCAAACCGGCGTTCAATTTTTTTGAACAAATCAAAAAAGTCCGTGCCGTCCGCAAGTTTGACGTAATTGGGTTTCTGCGCGATATGTATTTTTGGTATTTGCATATTAGTTCATGTCGAACTCTGGTGAGTTCGACATCATTTTGTTCAGCACAAAATGAAAAACGCCCTCACTGTCCGTCACACGATTATATCGTGTGTTCGGACGGTAAGGGCGATTCTCATGTCGCGGTGCCACCTTAATTCATCCCTAAACCGCATTAATGGTTTAGAGACCTCGTTATTCTTTTACGGAGAAATCCGGACTCCTACTACCGCAGAAGTCACTTTCCCACCACGTACAAAAGTGATGAAATCCGAGCCCAATCCCTTAGTCTTTTTTAGAGACCAAGAGACCCGGACAGCTTTACCTACTGCAATTATACCACTAATCCTTCGACTGTCGAGACGTTTCTATTTTTATCACTAAGAAATACGACGGCAACTTGCATAATCCATATCGGCTAAACACATGTCTTTCGCTCTTTACAATTCTCTCCACTGATGATTTCTTGTCTTGGGCTTTAGCTATTTCCTCAAAAGCACGACAAACAAGTTCAATGTCTTCTGTCGCTTCAACACCTTTCGTAATAAAATTGATTTGTCCCTTATCTGCCTCAGAGAGACCAGATGGATTCGAAGGAAACTTGCCTTCCAAGATAATCTTTCCTCCGGGTCGCGTAATTTTAACTACTTCCTCAAACGTTTTTCTCTGATCAGTATCGAAGTCTATAAAATATGATAAAAAAACCAGATCAAAGTTGTTTTCCAGAAAGTGTAGTTGTTCAATCCTACCTGCATGCCCTTGGAAGCCGTCTTTGAGAATTATCTCCTTGCTGACCGCACTCAAATCGGAGCCAAACAATTGATTGCTCTGAACTTCAAACTCTGCATGTAAATAACGCAGGAGTTCGTTACTTCCTGCCCCAACGTCAATAATTTTGAGATTCTTCACTTCGTCCGCTGTAATGCCGGTTATTTTTTCAAATTCTTGCCGAAAAAGAAGCGCGTTTAGATACATGTAATTTGGACGGTTCACTCCCCCATATTCAACGTCGTACATTGCAGTAATGGCCTCGTTGGAGCTGGAACTAATTTTATAGATGTGCTGTATCATTTTTCGCACTCTATATAACCTTCCTATTCGCTTTAGAGCTTCAATTTTAAAGGACCAGAGTTTTTTATTAAAAAGTCCGGATATGCCGGACAGCGTACTAATGTGCATATACTCTGCTCCAAATGCCTCAGCAAGCTGTGGCAATTCCCTATCTCCCATATACTTAGTATAACAACGGCAGGGCGTGCGGAAGCGTAGCTTCCGCACCAACTAAATACACAGGCGTGAACGTTGGGAATATTTTCGGGCAGTATGTGATAAACAAATGCGATGAGGCGTTGCCTCACCGCATTTCCAACTTAAGCGAAAAGGTATGAGGTTTTTTGACGGTGCGGGTTCATCTTCCGTCAAAAAACCTCATACCTTTGAGCGCCTCCCTCACTGAAACGGCTGCATCGTCGGGTCGGGAATTCTTTCCGGCTCCACATATCTGGCACGGATATCCGCTTCTATCTCTTCCCTATCTTTGCCATAGGTAAGGTATGAGAGCTCTTTCAGAGCAGGAACTTTGCTGGAATCAGACACGTCCGGCTTTACTGTTTGGATTGTAAACGGCCGCGCGGGCACGCCGTTCACGAGAAGCGACATTACGGCATTGTAATTCGGGAGGTTTTCCAAGTCGGGAGCCGTGAACCCCGGTTCAAATTGCTTCGCGAGAAATTCCGCATCCGTGGTTCCCACGCGGAACGCCGCCTTGGTGCCTACGTTGCCGATGACCGCGTCGCGGATTTTCTCATCCAACTGCGCAATAAACTGGTGCGCGATAACGAGCGAAAGTTTGTATTTTCGCGCTTCGGAAAGAATCGTACCGATGGACGGCGTTGCAAAGTTCTGGAACTCGTCAATGTAGAGGTAGAAGACCGGCAGTTCTCCGCGCGCATCAATACGGGAAAATGCTGCCTGCAGGAATTTGGAAACGAGCACAAGCCCTAAGAGCGATGTGTTGCGCTCGCCCAAACGCCCCTTTGAAAGGTTTGCGAGGAAAATCTTCTTGTCGTCCATAATTTTGCGGAAATCAAAAGCCGATTTTTCCTGTGCGACAATCGGCCGCATGATGTCGTTCGCGAGAAAGACGTCAAACTTGCTGGAGATGTAGGGCGTAACGTTTTCAAGCGAGGCATCACCGCCGGCGGCTTCGGCGATTTTCCGCCAGAACTGAATAATGACCGGATTTTTGCATTTTGAAATCTTGAGGTCGCGGAAAGAGGGGTCGGCAAAGACCCGCGGAACTTCAAGGAACGTGGAGCCGGAATCGGGGTCTTCAACGACCAACTGCACGGCGTTGCGGTAGTACTGTTCAAACATCGGGCCGAACGCCTCGGGCACATCCGCATAGAGTTTGCGGAAAATCCCGTACACTTCGTCCACCACAAATGTTTTCATTTCCGGCTTTGAGCGGTCATATTCCAGCATGTTGAGGCCCATCGGGCGCGCGGTGTACGCAGGGTCA
>JAUYLR010000089.1 GCA_030698935.1 bacterium | reverse complement strand
GTAATTCTCTAATTCTTCGCTCAATAGATTTTGGTTTTCCTTCAAGCATTCCAACTGTCTTCAGTTTCTGAATACGAGTATCGTTTATTTGAAAAAACTCGACGTGATCCGACTGTTTAAGGCCTTTTTCTCCATATTTATCTAAAAGACGCCGAACATCCTCCGGAGAAAGCCTGCCCCCAACTTGCGCTTCTTTTTGATTTTGTTTTGGTGCTTTTTCTGACATAGTTACATTATATCATAAAAGATATTTAAAGTCAACCCCGATAGTGAATTTTGGCATTGGGCATTGCCCTGCTCCGGCTTTTGCTGGAGCGATGGCAAAATCTACTACAGGGTCAAGTTTTTTCTTTAAAGCATGCTAAGACTTGTTATTGTTTGAAAGATCCAATTTGAGCCGTATTTTTGAGAGCAAATTTTCAAGAGACCAATCGCCTTTCACTAAAAAGTCATACACCCCCTCTTCCATGGCAGAGTGAACCTTTTCCGCGTCCGTCAAATTGGTGAGCATGATAATCCACGCGCCACGCCCCCATGTGTCTTTGCGCAACTTTTGAAGCATAGTGATGCCGTCCATTTTAGGCATGACAACGTCAAGCAGTATCAGGTCGGGGTGTTCAGAAAGCGCCAAGGCAAGCCCGTCCTCTCCATTTCCCGCTTCAAGAACCGTAAGATTTTCGGCATGCAGTGTATTTACTAAAATCTTTCGCAGATCTTTGTTGTCATCAACAATGAGAATTTTTTTAGTATTTTCTTTAGACATAATTAATGAGAATTACGGCAGAAACACCACTTCTCGCCCCGTAGTAAGCGCCGCGCGCTTTACTACTGGGGTCGTCAATAATGAGAATTTTTTTTTGTGGAGTCATATAGTAGCGAATTAGCCAAGTAATTCTTTCGTCTTATTCACCAAATCAGAAAGATTCATGTCTGCCTTGACAAAAAAATGCATTACATTCCCTTCAAGCGTTTTGCTCACTGTGTCAATGTCATCTAAATTAGAGAGCACAATGACAGGTATTTTCGTGCCACGCTTGTCTTTTCTTAATTGTTCCAAAAATACCGTGCCACGCATGCGGGGCAGCTGTATATCAAGAAATATCAAATCAGGAGATTCTCTGAATGCCTTCTCGAGCCCCTCTTCCCCGTCTTTAGCAATGGACACGGCAAATTGTTCTTTAGTCAATATATCGCTCAATATCCGCGCCAATCCCAAATCATCTTCAATGATGAGAATTTTTTTTGCCATTTCAGCCATACTAGCAGTATATCATCTTGTCCATAAGCGACAATACGGATGTGGACAGGGTAGTGAAAATGCGTGAAGTCACTTTTGGCGACAAAGGGTATTTCTTGCGCAAAGATACTATGGGCTTGTTTCAAATACACGATACGTTTCAACCGCTCGTGCCTGTTTTCGGTCACGCATTTCTACTACCTTGTGGAGAACAAAACACACAATACTCCGCGTCCTTGATATAATACATACGATGAGTCCCGTTCCAAATCGCGGGCGCGAATCAACATATATGATATACGTACTTAAATTAAGCATTACACATAATATTATAGGCAGATGGGCTTTTGGCGCCCGCGCCCTATTTGGAACGGGATGAAACGACTCCATTTTTTTATACTTGTGGGTACGCTTGTGGTGGGTGCCTTGTCATTGTACCCGTTAGCATTTGCGGACACCACATCCACACTGCGCCCTGCGGCAGACGGTGGCAATGACAGCGCGGGATGGAAAAACACCTCCGGAACACAATGTAATCAAGCAGAGTGCTACCTTGAAGTAGACGAGGGGGGAAGCTGTGACGGAAACACCTCATATATTGAAGGAGCCGCAAGCGGAGAAAACCAAACATTTGACATTGATGAGTCCGGTATTCCGAATAACGCCGTCATTAGTTCAATTTCAATTACCGCCTGTTACGCGCAAAAAAAGAAGGGCGGCGGCAACAGTAATAGTTTTCAGACCCGCCGCTGTACTGATGGAGCATGTACAAATTCCGGCACTGCCGTTGATTCAATCGATGATGCGTATCAAGAGACAACCCAGAACCACAGCGGACTCTCCATAACTAAAACAGCAAGCACGGACTTGGAAATCGGCATCTCAATCACCGGCACTTCGGGAAAAGAAACCCGAATAAGCCAAATTTCAGCAACAATCACCTATACCACACCTATAATTGCAACCGCCTCCGTAGATACAAGTTGGGTAAAAGGAGGCAGTACGGGGAAAAATTTTGCCGTTACAGTCAATAACGACTCCAGCTCCGCCTCGGCCATCCAGTGGATAAAAATTACCCGCCCTTCTTCAAATTACACGCTTACCGCCGGAGTCGCCTCCGGATGGAGCGCGGCAGTTACTGCTGAAGCCATTACCTTTACCGGCGGAAGTATTTCTGCTGGCGGCTCTGCCGCGTTTACCGTAACTGCGGATACTGCCGCAGTTGATGAAGCGCAAACGGCGTGGAGTGTTTCTGCGGATAACGATTCAGGCGGCGCAAGCCCTACAAACGCCACCGCTTCTGCTTCAGGCGCGCTCAACACGGGCATTGACTCCACGGCGCCAACATCCGTAAGCATCTCATCGGTCAACGCGAATTCAGACACGCAACTCACCGCAAACGCGGGCACCGCAAGCGACAGTGGGGCGGGTATTCACGCGACACCATATTGGTTTGACGAAACATCCGGAAATTCAGGCGCGACCGATTCCACCAGCTGGCAGTCGGGGACTTCTTTTGTTGATACCGGACTCTCCGCATCCACACAATATTGTTACCGCGTAAAAGCGCGCGACGCGGTATTAAATGAGTCGGCATTTTCAACTGAAGTGTGCGGGACAACCAATGTGGCGGGCGATGACACAACCGCGCCCTCTGCCGTTTCAAACCTCAGTGCGGGTACGCCAACGGGAAATTCAATTCGCCTTACCTGGACAGCTCCGGGAGACGATGGCACAAGCGGCACCGCGTCAAGCTATGACATACGGTATTCCACATCCCCTATAACGGAGGCAAACTGGGGTGCCGCAACGCAAGTCTCCGGAGAGGGAACGCCAAAGCTCGCTGGCTCAAGCGAAGCGTTTACGGTTGGCGGACTATCCATAAACACGACATATCATTTCGCGTTAAAGACATCCGACGAAGTCCCCAATATCTCTGGTTTATCAAATATCCCTTCAGAGACAACAACAAGTGAGGGAGACACAACGCCGCCCGCGATTTCAAGTATTGCCGCGACAAACATAGAGGACAAGTCAGCCGTCATTATATGGACAACGAATGAAATTGCCGACTCACAAGTAGAATACGGCAAATCCGCAAGTTACGGCTCGCAAACCTCGCTTGACGGAGCATTTGTAACAGACCATTCCGTCACTCTAACCGGACTTTCTTCCGCGACACAATATCATTATCGGGTAAAATCGAGAGATTCAGCAGAAAATCTTGCTATTTCGGGAGACAACGTATTTTTAACAACTGGTACGCCAGACAAAACGGAGCCCCGCGATATCATTCCGCCGGCTATTTCAGACGTTGCGGTTACTACAGACGAGAATTCCGCTGTCATCGCTTGGTTTACCGACGAGCCGACTCGTTCTTTTGTATTGTATGGTCCTACAACCGCGTATGGTTCGCAAACTGAATTAAATATCACTCTTCTTACGAGCCATACCGTGACTGTCACCGGCTTGACTCCTGAAACAGAATATAATTTCCAAATTGTTGACGAGGACGCGACAAGTAATAGAACATTTTTTGAAAATCGCGTGTTCACCACAAAAACTGCGCTGCCACCTGAACCGGAAAAACCGCCGCCCCCGCCCGCTCCCATTATCTCGGAAGTGGCAACGGTGGCAGTGCGGCCTTCGTCGGCAAAAATAGCCTGGAAGACGGATGTGCCCGCGACTTCACAAGTCAGATTCGGCGCCGAATCGGGAAATCTCACACAGCTAACAATTGAGTTTACGACGCTTTCCACGGAGCATTCGGTAACCGTATCAAATCTCTCACCCAATACCGTTTACTTTTTCTCGGCAATATCCAGAAACGCAGTTGGAGAAAGAGTGCAGTCTTCTGAAGGGTCATTCCAGACGGAATCACTTGAAATACAGACGGTTATTCAAGTCGCGCGACCCCTAGCGCTCCCACCCGGCTCGCCGGGGACCCAGGTCCCGAGAGTCGTCGCCGGAGAAATGGTCACCGCGGTACCGATACTTCAAACCGAGGGCGATAGCCTGCCTCCGGAGGTAGTACTGTTTGATTTTATTGAAAACCCAACGGAGAACACCTCGCCGCTCGTACGGGGACGCGCAAGCGACCGAGGCGGGGTCATCGCCGGAATTTCTTACTCAACCGACAATGGGGTAAGTTGGCACCCTACAGATACAGTAGTGGGAATCGGCTCTTCCGCCGCGCAGTTTTCCGCGCGAGTCCCCAATCTCCGCGAAGGAAACCACCCAATTCTCTTCAGGGTGCGAGACAATTCAAACAATAGGGGAACATCAGAAACTAAAGTGCTCATTGTGGACATCAGGCCGCCCGCGACGGGAGCAAACGCCTTTTTCATGGGCAATCAGTCCATTATACCCGCCGCGTTCGGCGCCATATCCACGCTCACCAATATCGCGCATAAAATAGTTATCTCCGCGGTTGGCGGGGCTACTACCGTAGAGGTATTGGCTAAAAAACTTGGCGCGGATGTGGCCGCGACAATTCTCTCCGACGAAACCATCGCGGAGAGCGAACTGGGAATTGCCTCCGACCTTGCAGTTGGCTCCCGTGGGGAAGAAGTGCTGAAACTTCAACAACTGCTCGTGGACGAGGAGGTGTATCCGTCGGAGTTGGCAACCGGCTACTTCGGCGAACGCACCAAAGAGGGGGTGGCGCGCTTTCAGGAAAAATATTCGTCTTTCATTTTAACTTCCGCGGGGCTTCTACACGGAACAGGCATCATTGACCCACCCACAAAAAGAAAAATGAATGAATTGCTCGGTGTCGCGGAGGAAGACCATATCAGTGCTCCACTCAGTTATTCCAAGCCGTCTGATTTATGGTTCGGAGATGTTTCGTTTCCAGAAGAGGGTCTCTACGCGGTATCCGTGCGAGCAACGGACGGAACAGGCAAAACCTCAGAGAGAACGCTTAACCCGTTCTCGGTCGCCGCCCCAGGAATCGTAATTGACGCTAAAACCGACAGTCCCGTATCCGGCGCGCGCGTATCCGTGTTTCAGTTTTCAGGCGATATACATGACTTCCTTCTATGGCCGGGAGATATTTTTAATCAGGCAAATCCGCAAACAACCGGCGCTGACGGCTCATATCGGTTTATTCTCCCGCCAGGGAAATATTACATTACGGTAGAGAAAAATGGCTACCGCACATTTTTTACCGACATAGTAACATTGAAGAGCCATCAAACAGTTAATTTTGAACTCCCTATTTTGAGAAAACCCGGGATTGCTCTTCCGGTGTCGCTGTTTGGGATACAACGCATCGGGTTTCCGCATCTACCTGACTTCTTCGGTATGCGCCGCGTTTCGGAAATAACGGGAGAATCGGTGCTACCGCCCGAGGAGGCGCGGACGCTTTTAGGAAAACTCGCGCCGGTGTTTCAATTGCCGACGCCAACCGGAGAAATTATTGACATCCGATATCTGCGCGGAAAAAAGACGATTCTCTCCGTGTGGGCCACCTGGTCCCCGCTCGCCCAAATTCAAATCCCCATCCTTGATGAACTACAGCGCGAGCGGCAGAGTGATACCGCAGTGCTTTTACTGTCTCTGCAGGAATCCGCGGGAACAATAGAAACATATCTGCGCAGAGGAGGATATGTCCTTCAAAGTGTCACCGACGCGGACGGCGCCTTGACGGGGCTGTATCCCATCCTCACCCTTCCGCAGCACTTTTTTATAGACAGACGAGGGGTGCTGCAAGACATATATGTCGGATTTTTAAACAAAGCAGAGTTGGAGGAAAAATTAGAACAACTATGATTGTGGTATGATTAAATAAAACAAACAACTGAAAACTCACAACACTGCGCAAAGAGCGGCTACAAATCACAAGTTGTTGGTTGTAAGTTGTCAGTTGTAAGTTAATTTGGTATGTGGGAACAATTTTGGGCTCAAAACATTGATTATGTCATCCAGGTGTTCATTGCCTTTTGGATGATTACCGCGTGCTGGATTTATCTTGACGGATGGTTTCTGGACCGCCAGATAAAAACATTCGCGCGGGCAGGCGGCTTTTTTATGCTCACCATCTGGGCGTTTCTTGAGGCGGTGCCGACGGTCGTGCTTGCCGCGGAACAGCTCGTATTGGTGGAGCGCTTTGTCGGCTTTGCGGGGCTTTTAGGGTTTGGACTCGTGCTTGGCAGTTTATTGGTGGACCCCATACCGGTAAAACCAAATGAAAAGCCCATTCACTTTTTTGAAAAGCTTGCCGAGATTGAGCGCGCGCTTGCTATTCGTCTTGCCGCATTCTTTAAAAAAATATTTACGAAAACGAGTCCGCCCGAGAAAGGAGCGCCTCCTCCGCTGTCGGATGAAATACGGCAAACCATCGCGCATGCCCGCGCGCAGCACGCAGGCGGGCCCCAAAAAACAAACGGCCTGCCTGCCGCGCTCGCGGCGCAGGCAGGCGGCTTTTTTGCAAACATACGCGCGCAAATAAGCGCGACCGTCGCGAAGATTAAAACGAAGACGAGAGCGAATCCCCCACCGGGCGGCGCGCTT
>JAUYLR010000080.1 GCA_030698935.1 bacterium | reverse complement strand
ACGCCGGAAAATCCGCAATTTGAAAAGGCATTTTCTATAGAATTCTGCGGCGGTCCGCATGTGGAAAACACGAAAGAGCTCGGTGGTACGTTCAAAATACTGAAAGAAGAAGCCGTGGCATCAGGTATACGGCGCATCAAGGCAGTGCTGCAATAACGCGAAAGAGATATGGAAAGGACCACATAGGACTCTCCTTTGTTTCTACAAAGGAGAGTCCTATGTGATTTTTGTTCATATTTATTATCCTCTTTTCTACAGACTACGTACTACTGACTACTAACTCTTTGATATACTTCTATGCAATGTTCTCCCTGCCATTTGAACACAAACATGAAAAGGTAATCGCCGTCGCGGATATTGCGAGCGACAGTGCTGGTGCTTGCATCGCGCTCGTGCGCGACGACGAGCCCGCCACTATTATCTGCGCCGAGCGCTCGTCGCTCTCGTACGGTGAAAAGTCTCCAGAGCAAACGGAGTCCGGCATTTTGTCCCTCCTTGAGGAGGCCAGCACGAAAGTTATGAGCGTTTATTCAAAGTTATCAACCGCACGGGCACCGGTCCCCGTTTCATCGGTGCACGCGATAATCCACACTCCGCTTGTCACGTCGCAAACTTCGCGCGCAACGACCTCATTTGAAAGGGAAGAACCCATAACAAAAGACATCATCGCAAATCTGGCCCAATCCTCGATGTCGGCAGAGAAGAAGCAGAATAAGCCGAGACTCTTTGAGGCGGGCGTCGCGAGTATTGAATTGAACGGGTACCGGACGGGGCGTCCCGTCGGCAAGAATGCTCATAGTGTTTCCGTCGCGACACTGACATCGGAATGCGAACCGGACTTGCGGACTAAAATCACCGAGAGCCTCCGGAAGAGTTTTGGTCTGCAGAATCCGGAACTGCACAGCGACACGCGCGCACTCCTCCACGCGATTCATATGAACCCCCTGCACACGAACAGGCATCTCATCGTTGATGTTTCCGGCGATTCCACCAACTGCATCGTCATTCATAAAGATACGGCGGCGGAGCACATCTCTGTTCCGGAGGGTACACGGACAATACTGCGGCGCGTAACCGGAAAGGGGATGCCGGAAGAAACGCTTTCGCTTTTGCGCATGGCCGCCCGCGATGCGTGCAGTACGCCGGCGTGCGAGCAGTTGAACGCATCGCTCGCCCGCGTAGAAACGGACCTTGTGAAAATCTTCGGCGAGGCATTCGGAAAATTGATGTCCGAACGCCGCCTGCCGAACGACCTCGTACTTATTGTCGCACCGGATTTTGCGCCGTGGATGAGCAATTTCTTTTCCCGCATTGACTTCGGGCAATTTACCGTTACGACACGGCAATTTGCGATACGCACGCTTTCACCGGCCGATTTGGGAGCTTCCGTTGCGGCGCACTCAAGCCCGAAAGTGGACGCGTGGTTCACGCTCGGCACCGCGCTTGCGGGTGCGCAGGAGCAATCCACATAATTACGTGTATCGTGTATGGAGTATCGTGTATATAGTATGATAAAGTTATCAGGTCGCACGGCAGTATCCTCTTGCCGTATGGTATACAAGATACAAGATACGATATACTAGATACACGCCCACTATGGCCAAAGACTATTTTCAGGACATATTAAAGCCCGAGGAAAAATCCGGCAGTGCTTACGGAAGCGGAAAGAATGACATTGAGCCGCGGGGAGAGCCGCAGGGCGGCGGAGAACGTTCAATACGCAACATCACCGTCAATCCGCGGGCCGGGCGCCGCGCGATGTCCGGAGACATGCGGGAGCCGCCTTCGGGCGCCTCGCGCGGGCCGTACGAAAAGCCCCGATTGGGCGGCCAAAAAAGAATTTGGATGTGGGTCGTTGCAGCCGTTTCAGTCGTTGTGCTCCTGATTCTTGCGCTTTTCGCGTTCCGCGATACGACCGTCACGGTAACGCCACGTTCGCGTCCCGTAGTATTTGACAGGGCCGTCCACTTTAACGCATATCCTTCGGCTTCAGCCGCAATAGGGTCACTATCCTACACCGTGATTGCAAACGACATAGAGGATTCGGCTGTGGTCGCCTCGGAGGGGACGGTGCACGCGGAAGACAGGGCGAGCGGGACTATCACCGTATTCAACGAGTATTCTCCTTCTCCCGTACGCCTCATAAAGAACACGCGGTTCGCCACTCCCGCGGGTCTGGTTTTTAGGGTTCCCGCAACGGTTATCATTCCCGGAAAGAAAGGTTCGGTGCCCGGTTCGGTAACGGTGACTGTTGTGGCAGACCAAGCCGGAGAACAGTACAATGTCGGGCCGGTTGATAAATTCACTCTGCCGGGGCTGAAGACCAGCCCTACCATGTACACAAGCGTGTATGCCCGCTCCACATCCGCGTTCACCGGCGGATTCGTCGGCGACAGGCCGGGCGTTGACGCTGGCGCGCTCTCTGCGGCACGGGCCGAAGTCCGCGCGCGACTTGAGAGCAAGGCCCGCGACGGCACGCGCGCCCTCTCCACTGCGGCGGCGACCGTGTTTCCTGATTTAATCCGCATCACCTATCAGTCGCTCCCTCCGACAACAGAAGCGGGCGGCGGAGTGCGCATCCATGAAAAGGCGCACGTTGAAATTCCGGTTCTGCCCGCTGATTTGTTTGCCCAAACAGTCGCACAGGGAGTCGGTGAGAATACCGAGGGCGTGAACTTCAGGATTGAGGGATTGGATACGCTGGTGGCGGGGTACGGCGGCGGGGGCGGAGCCCAGACTCTCGGCACTGACCCGCTTGACTTTACGCTGACAGGAAATGCGGTGCTCGTCTGGAAGGTTGATGCGGAGTCCCTTTCTCTGGCTCTCGCAGGGCGCGATCAGGATGCGTTTCAGGGGATTATCACCGGTGTGCCGAGTATTCAGGAAGCCCGCGCGCGCATTGAACCGTTCTGGAAAGGCACATTCCCCGCATCCACTTCCGACATCAGTATTGAATTTGTCCCCGTTCAAGCGGCGCAGTAAATTCTTGCGCGTGCCTCATTCGCCGTTCATGTGCAAGAAACCGTTGTTA
>JAUYLR010000028.1 GCA_030698935.1 bacterium | reverse complement strand
CAGACAATCGTGAAAGAAGCGAATGCGGACGCGGATTTCAAAAAGAAATACAAGCTGGGGGCGGTTAACTCCATTAACTGGGGCCGTATTTCAGCCCAGATTGTTTACTATTTTTATTCGTATCTGCAATTGACCAAGAGTAATTCAGAACGGGTGACATACGCGGTACCGAGCGGAAATTTCGGCAACGCTCTTTCCGCGCATATTGCAAAGAAAATGGGATTAAGTATTGAGATTATTGTCGCCACAAATGAAAACGATGTGCTTGATGAATTTTTCAGAACAGGAGTCTACCGCATCCGGAAGGGAAGCGATGTGAAAGTCACCTCAAGCCCCTCAATGGATATCGCGTCGGCCTCCAACTTTGAACGTTTTGTGTTTGACTATGTCGGGCGAGACTCCGCGAAGGTGCGCTCACTCTGGGAAGAGCTTAACGAAAAACGGGAGTTCAACATCGGCAATGCAAACCCTGGAGCCGCATTTGGCATTACATCGGGGTTCGCGACTGACGCCGATGTATTGGATACCATACGTATGGCGCACAAAAAGTACGGCATCGTGATTGACCCGCATACGGCTGTCGCCATGAAGGTGGGGTTGGAGAAACGGGAAGCGGGTGTCCCGCTCGTCGTGGTAGAAACAGCACAGCCGGCGAAATTTGCGGATACCATCCGCGGGGCGCTCGGGTTTAAAGCGCCCATTCCGAAGGGTTACGAACAGCTTGAAACTCTCCCCGAACACACGACGCGGGTGGAAAACAGTACAGATTTGGTGAAGGGATTTATTGTGGAAAATACCTAAGGGCGGAAAAATACAAAAAACCCTGGATTGCTTCGCTACGCTCGCAATGACTAGGCGCCGACCTTGTCCGCGGTGGCGCGGTTTTAGTTTCTGTGCAAAACTGTACGTATGGAACTACGGCAACCGCTTGCGCTCGCAGAATTGAAAAGGGCCAGAAAGCCCGTCAGAAACGTAAATATTGAGCACCGGGGGCGGCTAACTAAGCTTGAGCGTTTTGCGGTTTGGATTACCGGCCACATCGGCACGATGGGCTTTTTCCTGCTGATTTTCTTGTGGACCGTTCTTTGGTTCGGCTGGAATGTTCTCGCTCCGGCGGAACTCACCTTTGACCCCTATCCGGCTTTCGTGCTTTGGCTCTTCATTTCTAATATGATTCAGCTTCTCCTCATGCCACTTCTTTTGATAGGCCAGAATTTACAGGGTAAACACGCGGAGGCGCGGGCAGAAGCTGATTACGAGGTGAACACAAAAGCCGAAAGGGAAATTGGGACCATTCTGGAGCATCTTGAAAATCAGAATGAACTCGTTCAAACTATCTTGAAGAAGTTGGAGAAGTGACGCGCATCTCTAAAAACAAGGCGTGAACCCGACGTCTTCATGCCATACGCCATGCGAACGATTGATAATCTTCTTAATAAGATAACTATGTACCGGCTCGTACTTTACGAGCTGATAGTTCTGCTTGTCGCGGCGGGAACTTTGGGATTTTTTGGCATATTGCCGTACGCGCCGGTTAACCTCGCATTTTCAGTTCTGTATATCATCGCAATCGCGTGGATAGTGAATAAAATATTCGCCGTTGTTTTTGGGGCGCCAAACAATCCCGAATCAACCTACATAACGGCGCTGATTTTGGCACTCATCATCTCGCCTACAGGGCCCTTCTTGGATACAAATTTCTTATCGCTTGCCGGCTCCGCGGCGGCTCTCGCGTCTGCGTCCAAATATATTTTTGCGATACAAAAGAAACACATCTTTAATCCGGCCGCTCTTTCTGTTGCGGTTGCCGCCACTCTACTTCAGCAATCGGCCGGTTGGTGGGTAGGCACATTACCAATGCTTCCATTCGTACTCGTTGGAGGGTTCCTCGTAGTGCGGAAAATACACCGGTTTGATTTGGTCCTTGGATTTCTCATTTCCGCATTTGTAAGCATCGTTGGATTGAAAATCTATGGCGGAGGAGGTCTTACGGCGGCGGTTTTAAACGGATTTCTGAACAGCCCGATTTTTTTCCTTGCCACTGTAATGTTGACGGAACCGACAACGACGCCTCCGTCGCGCCGGCTGCGGATTTCGTACGGCGCATTCGTCGGATTCCTATTTTCTCCGATGGTGCATCTGGGGCCTGTGTATTTCACGCCGGAGCTTGCTCTGCTCGCGGGGAATCTTTTCTCTTACGTTGTTAGTCCGAAACAAAAACTGATTCTTACGCTCTCGGCGCGGAATCAGCTTTCTCCCGACGTCTATGAATTTGTTTTCTCAACCGACAAGAATGTAGAGTTCAAACCCGGCCAATATATGGAGTGGACCCTTGCTCACGATGAACCGGACACACGCGGCATACGCCGGTATTTTACGCTCGCCTCATCTCCTTCCGAAGAAGGCGTCAGGCTCGGAGTGAAGTTCTACCCCGAAGGAAGCAGTTTCAAGAGAAAACTTCTTGCATTGAAGGCGGGGGATACGGTGGTCGCATCACAGCGCGCGGGCGATTTCACGTTGCCGCGGAACAAAAAGAAAAAGCTTGCATTCATAGCGGGCGGAATCGGCATCACGCCATTTCGTAGCATGGTGAAATATCTTTCCGATAAGCAGGAACAACGCTCCATGGTGCTTTTGTATTCCAATAAGACTTCGGCGGATACGGCGTACAAAAGTTTCTTTGATGA
>JAUYLR010000022.1 GCA_030698935.1 bacterium | reverse complement strand
GAAGAATTTCAACGCATCAAACGCCGGACTCGTTGCGGTAGAACCGAAAACCGGACAAATCCTGACGATGGTCGGTTCGCGCGGATATTTTGACAAAGATATTGACGGGATGGTAAACATCACTCTTGCAAACCGCCAGCCGGGGTCATCCTTTAAGCCGTTCGTGTACGCAACCGCATTTGAGAAAGGGTATACGCCCGACACAATGGTGTTTGATTTGCAGACCCAGTTCTCAACATTCTGCGAACCCAATGATGTGGCAAACGGCGAGGCGCCGTGTTACTCGCCCGGCAACTATGATGAAAAATTCCGCGGCCCCCTCTCGCTGCGCAATGCGCTCGCGCAATCGGTGAACGTGCCGTCCGTAAAAACCCTCTACCTCGCCGGTATCACAGACTCGCTCAAGACCGCAAGCGACCTCGGGATTACCACGCTTGGAGATAAGAATCAGTACGGGCTCACGCTGGTTCTGGGTGGCGGAGAAGTCAACCTGCTTGAAATGACGGGAGCATACGGTGTTTTTGCAAACGACGGGGTCCGCAATCCGACTACTCCGGTACTGAAAGTGGAGGACGGCGCCGGAAACGTACTTGAGAACTACGAGGAACAAGGTTCGCGCGTACTGGACAGTCAGATCGCCCGCCAGATAAACGATATTCTTTCCGATAACGTCGCGCGGACTCCGGAATTCGGCGCGGACTCGCCGCTCTATTTCAAAGACGCGGATGTCGCGGACAAAACCGGCACCACAAACGATTCGCGGGATGCGTGGATAATCGGCTACACGCCGGGGATTGCCATGGGGGCGTGGGCCGGCAACAACGACAACACCCCCATGGTAAAAAAGATTGCAGCGTTCATCGTGGCTCCGATGTGGCACGAGGTGATGGCCTACGCGCTTACCAAATATCAGTCGCCCGCATTCACACCTCCGGCTCCGGATATGGAGCTTGATTCGCTCCCGCCGGTCTTGCGCGGAAATTGGAATACAAATCCCCTGCAAGGAGTGCACGATATTTTGTTCTGGGTAAACAAGGATAGCCCGCGTTCCGGCGCCCCCGCTAACCCCGCTGCCGACCCGCAATTCGCACGATGGGAATATCCCGTTCAGATTTGGGCGCATAACAATCCTCAAGTCCCCACCGCGACACAAGCATCCACAACTTCAACGGCGACCCCCGTCCAAACAAGTTCAGGTTCATCGTTCACCATTACATCTCCCCAACGGGGAACGACGGTGCCCTCCTTTGTGCCCATATCCGTTTCCGCGTCCCATTCACGCCCGGAAAGCGTTTCGCGCGTTGCGTACTACCTGAACGGACAGTTTATCGGGAGTTCCGCTGTCCCGCCGTATTCCATTTCCTTCATGCCGGCGACCCACGGCCCCTCCGTACTACGCGCCGTCGCGGAGAGCTCTCTTGGCAATCAGGAACACACAGTTTCGTTCACGATTCAATGAGCCAGTAGCTTGTGGCCGGAAGCCTGTAGCAAAATACAAAACACTCTTTTGAATTTTTCTGGCTACAAGCTACTAGCTACCGGCTGATGGCTATCGGTTGAGCGGCATCACAAGGTATGTAAAGCCGGGGTCTGCGGCTCCGCGGATAACGAGCGGCCTGTTGGGGCCGGAAAATCCTAACGTTATGCTGTCGGAATCTATTGCGGCGATGAAATCCGAAAGATAGCCGATGTGAAAGTTTATATCTATGTCTTCGCCCGACACCGCCGCGTCAATTGAATCCGATGTCTCGCCCACATCCGGGCTCTGCGCTGTCGCGGAGAAAATCTTCTTCTTCGGATACACATGGAGCCCCACATACTGATCGTTCCCTGAAAACACGCGCGCCTTGCGCAACATCTCGGCGAAATCATTTTTCAATATAGTCGCCTCCGTGCTGAATTGTTTCGGAATAATTTCAGTGTAGTTCGGAAATATTCCGTCCACCACGCGCGCCACAAAACGGACATGTTCCATTAAAACGACAAGTTGTGAATCTGACGTGTTTATCTTCACGTTCTCGCAGGAATTACGCTCCAATACGTATACGAGCTCCGCCGCATGCTTGAGCGGGATGAGGAACTCCCCCTCTCCGGAAGACACCCCTCCCTTTATCACCCTCTCCGCCAGTCTGAATGAATCTGTCGCCGCAAATGTTACTCCGTCTTTTTTAATTGACACATACACACTGCCTAGTTCGGGGCGAATCATGGAGTGGGAGGCGGAATATAAGACAGATTGAATTCCCTTTATTATTGAGAGGCGCCCGATGGATGTGCTTTTCTTTCCATCATCACCCCATGAGAGTTTCGGAAATTCTTCGTGTGGAACGCTCTTTATAAGGGTTCTGGTTCCGCGGGACTCCACAATCAGATTTTCAGAATCTGTCTTAAGAACAACCTTATCAGCACTTATTGACCGTATTGTTTGTGAGAATATTAATGCCGGCACCGCTATCATTCCCCTCTCTTCAATTTCCGCAACCACACCAATATCAACTCCCGCCTCCAAATTTGTTGAACGTACAGATACAACACCCCCCACATCCAATAAAATACAAGAAAGAATTGGTAGTGATTCTTTCTTACCAACAATACGTTCAGCTATAACAGCTGCAGAGAGAATTTTTTCTTTTGTAGTTGTTAGTCGCATAGATATTATTTATATATATTAAATACTATTACTACTATTGATGTGTATAGTGTGTATAAGATGTTTTTATATTGTAATGAGTGGATATTTTTTGGACAGACGTATGTTGAGTAGATGTTGATAGGTGGAAGTTGTTAGATTTATTTTTCAAAATATATTTTTTAGAAAGAGTTATGGGGGTGTTGTTATATATATATTCACACCCTATCAACATGTTATGAGTGGATGAGAGAGCGTATATGCTCAACCTCCTGCTCCAATGAGACATTTGTTTTTATCTCATGTTTTATTTTTTCACATGAATGAATGACGGTTGTGTGGTCGCGCCCCCCCAACTTCTCGCCTATAGACGGGTATGAGACATTAAATTCTTCGCGGAGCATATACATAATTATTTGGCGCGGCTTCACCACCTCTTTCTTTCGCGTTTTCTCGTAAATGCTCTTTTCCGGAATCTCGTAGTAGAGGGATATCCTGCGCACAACCTCCTCAATAGAAACCCCCTTATTCGGTTTCACGTTATGCTTCACGAGCGCCCGCACATCCGCATGAGACACCGCCTTCCCCTTCAGTTGGGACTTGCAGACAATCATATTGAGCACCCCCTCAAGTTCCCGTATGTTTCCGCGCACGCTTTCCGCTATGTACTGGATGATATCGTCCGGAATATTAAACCCGTGCTGCTCTATTTTAGCCTTGATTATAGCCGTTCTGGACTCAATATCCGGTTCCGGTATTTCCGCTATCATGCCGGCCGAAAAGCGTCCGCGGAGGCGGTCCTCAAACCCCGGAAGAAAGTTCGGATGCTTGTCTGATGAGAAAACTATCTGCTTGTTGTTGTCGTGGAGCGCATTGAAGAGGTGGAAAAGCTCCTCCTGTGTTTTTTCGGTGTTTGCAATGAACTGAACGTCATCCATTATCAGCACATCGTACTGGCGGTACTGGTCTTTGAAGCTGTTCGCGCGTCCGGCGCGCACGGCATTGATGTAATCAACCGCGAACCGCTCGGATGTCACGTAGAGAACTTTTTTATTGGCGTGCGCCTTCTTGAAATAGTTGCCCACCGCTTGTATGAGGTGAGTTTTTCCGTGTCCCGTGGAGCCGTAGATAAAAAGCGGGTTGTATATCTGGCCGGGCCTCTCAAGAATTGCTTTTGAGGCGGCGTGCGCGAGCTGGTTGAACGGGCCGACGACAAATGTTTCAAACGTGTAGCGCGGGTTGAGGTTGTCGCGCTTGTCTATGTAGAGAGATTGGAGATCAAACGACGCGTTTTCAGGCGACGGAGCCCTCCCCGGCTTTCTCTCCGCGGTTGCCGGGGTTGCGGAACGGTGCACCGTATACTCAACCGTCCGTATGGTGCTGTCCAGTGAGCGGAGAGCCTTCAGTATGAGCTTGTGATGCTTCTCCACCAGCCACTCTTTGACGATTTTGCTCGGGACGGCGACGTGCACGGTGCTCCCGTCCCTGCTTCCGATGTCCGTGTTGCGGAACCATGTGCGAAAACTTGCTTCGGAGGTACCGAGTTCAATTTGGACCAGAGCATTTTGCCAAAGTTCGCGGTTCGTCATGGCCGCCATTGAGGTTGTTTGCATAGGCCCGTCATTATACGCGCACCTTTCCTTTAGCAAAGCACAAATATTTTTCCCGCCTGTGTTCATAAGGTGTGGATAGGGTGGGGATAGCCATTAGCCTGTAGCTCGTAGCCAGTAGCCGGAAGAAACACACAAGGTTTTATTTTTTGAATGGCTACAAGCTACAGGCTACAAGCTGCTGGCTCACCGCAAATATTAGAAACGTAGAAATTCGTATAGCACAGTTGATTTATTCTTCATTGGCAGGTACAGTACACGCATATGAAACGAACATACCAGCCGAAAAAAAGAAAGCGGTCACGGACACACGGATTCCGCAAGCGATCCGCCACGACCAGCGGCCGCGCGCTCCTGAAGCGCCGGCGCAGAAAGGGACGGGCGAAGCTCTCGGTGTGAGCGTTTCCGTCGCGTAACAAAGGACAGTACGCGACGCGATTTTGCAAAATCGGATGCCACGTAAAAATTCACTGACGCACGCGGAGTTTCTGCGCGCGGAGAGGGCAAAGTTCCGTCGCGAACGCGGCTCCCTCTTTATTCTCTCCTTTGGGGTTCTTGCGGGCCAAAAACCGCGGGAATGTAAGACTGCCTGCGTTGTTTCCAAAAAAACCGCCGCGCGCGCGGTTGATAGGAATGTAATAAAACGCCGATGGCGGGATGCGATGCGTCACTGCCTCCCTTCTGCCCCTGCGCCGTCTGCACTCGTTTTTTATGCCATGCGTCCTGCACGCAATGCATCATATGCCGACATCAAGAACGACGTGGACATGCTCATCGCGCGCGCAGGCGCAAAGCTCCGTACCTCGTAATAATAATGCATATGCCGTGTACCGATTTTCCGCGGTCGCGGATTATTGGTACATAGAGCATGAGGCAATCAGAAATTCTTAAGAGTTGGGCACGCGTATCTCATGGGGTATACTACCGCAATGATTTCATCAGCGTTCAACACGGCCATCTACAACCCGCTCTACAACGGGCTCGTTTCTATCGTAGGAGTACTTCCTTCGCATGATGTGGGCCTCGCCGTCATAATCCTCACCATCATCGTACGCGTCGTCCTGTACCCCCTCTCCAAGAAGGCCATAGTTGCGCAGCAAAAGATGAAAAAGATTGCGCCTGAAATGGAGCTGCTTAAAGAGAAATACAAAAATGACCGCGAGCAGCAGGGAAAGGCAATGTTTGCTCTTTACAAGGAGAACGATATCCATCCGTTCGCAAGTTTTGGATTGATACTTGTACAACTCCCGATACTGTTTGCGCTCTACTGGGTGTTCGCATTCGGCGGCCTTCCGGAAATAGATGCCGCCCTTCTCTACTCTTTCGTGCCGGCGCCCGCGGGAGTCAACATGGAGTTTCTCGGTCTGATAGATATGGCGGGAAAAAGCGTGATTCTCGCTGTTCTTGCCGCGGTAACGCAGATTGCGTACACGCGCCTTTCCATGGGCGAGCGGAAGAAGAAGAGTGCTACCACTGCTTCATTTGCCGGAGATATGGCCAGGAGTTTTGACCTGCAGGCGCGATATGTGTTGCCGGTAATCATCGGGGTGGTTGCCTACACGGTGCCATCCGCCGCGGCGCTCTACTGGGTCACGAGCAATACCGCAATGATTGCGCAGGAACTGTTGATGGGCCGGAGATTCAATGGATAAGTCAATGCCCAATTCCAAATGATAAATTTTAAAACAATGTCCAAATGTTTTAAACATTAACGCATTGCTACATTAATTTGAAATTAGAAATTTAACATTGGAAATTGGCTACACGTGGTATAGTTTGATTTTATTATCTTGCGGGGTATAGTGGCTCAATGGAAGCCGCTGTTGAAGAAATTCTCAAAGAACTACTCGATGCGGTTGGTGTCGCTCATACCGGTGTTGTGAAAACGGTGCTCGCGGGCCAGACAATATTTGCGATACAGATGCAGGATGCGCGACAGCTCATCGGCATGCACGGAGATACGGTGCACGCCATTGATCACCTTGTGAAAAAAATAGCGGAAAACCGCTCCTCTGCAAAAGCAAAGGAAACACAAGCGTCCGGCGGAGAGGCAGTGCCGGTTGAATACCTTCAATTTCTGGTGGATGTCAACGATTATCGCGCGAAGCAGATAAAAGAATTGGAGACTAAAGCGATTATGATGGCCGAACGCGCGCGCTCATTTCAATATGATGTTGAACTCACGCCGATGAATGCCTACGAACGCCTGATAGTGCACACGGTGCTTTCAGATTCGCCGAATGTAAAAACGGAATCTTCCGGAGAAGGAAAGAATCGCAGGGTTGTGATTAAATACGCGGCGAACTAAAATTAATTGAAGATAACGTGCCAGTGGGGGCCCGTAGATACCCCGTTGTCTCCGGTTGTTTCATATTTATATTGCGCGTTGTTTTTTATGACATTCGTCCCGCTTGAAGGGGCCATGCCCGGACCGAGTAAGTAATCATTGAGACCGGTTGAAGGGGATAAATCAACAACAGATTGACCGGGCTGATGAGAGGTGCCTCCGGAGTGTAGCCACCACTCCGTTCCACCGGTTACCGTGACGTCACAATTGCAGCGCGATTTAAGGGACCCTAGTCCGTTAATAGCAAACTCACCAAGACCGCCAACAGAGGTACAGTTCCGTTGGCCAATCGCAGTGCAAGCCGCCTTATTTATGCCCACGTGGAATTGATTCGTCAGAATAGTTCTTACCCTAGCCTCATCTGCCACTACTTTGTTGACGGCACCTTGTTCTAGTGGAGAAAGGCCGTACGGTGTGGTATAAGACGGAGTCTTTGGAATGTCGCCGATTTTCGCGAGTTTCGGGTCCAAATTCAGGAGATTCGGATTTATCTGGGAGAGAATTATGTATATGGAAAGAAGCAGAAAAAGCCCGAGGAACACATCTCGGAAGATTCCCTTTGCCTTTTCTTTAGTCGTCCACACGTCGCCCGCCATGTATATGTAGCCCGCGTACACCAGTCGTAAGACCGCTGCAATAGCCCCGACGCTGATTGCCATTTTGAAAAGAGTTTTCAGGTACGTGACGAGGTTCTGGTCGGTACTATACAGGGCCTCAAGCCTTGAACCCTTTACATCGGCGAGCGGACAGAAAGACGCGTTAGTACATTTTATTGCTTCAGCGGCATGTACAAAATACGGAGCGATAATAAGAACAAAAAAGCCAAGCAGTAATGCTGGGAAAAGTACATAGGAGAGTGTCAAGAGAGTGCGCTGCATATTATTTTTGAATTTTCAGAATCCACAGTGATTTGTCTTCCGCATCCATGAACGCTATCCGTTCGCCTGCGCTGTCAATCACCGGATTCTCCGCGTCAAAGGTTTCTTCGGTATCGCCGGGTTCAAGCAACGGAGTCACTTCTCCGGTACCCGCATCAATGCGCCACCATGAATCGGAAGTATGCTGTGCTCCCATATACCAATCCGTAAGAAAGTTCTGCGAAGCAAAATTGTCCGGCACGGCGCAGTAGGCGATTAATTGCTTATTAAGCGGAGGCGCCCACACGCACTTGTCGGCGGCAGTCCGTATAGGGAGATACACCGCCCCCGCGCCTTCTTTCGGGCTGAAAAATAGCGAAACATCGCCTCCGGCTGATTGGCCAAAGAGCGCGCCGCCGGACGATGAGTACGGTAAGAATGTCAGCCCCGGAATGTTGCGCAGCCGCGGAACGAGCGTCCCGTTCCGTATCTCAAACGCGTAACCGGCGGCGCCGTCCGAGGGCTTCAGAGAGAGGAATATCCGCCCGTCCGCGAGGGAGAAAAGTTTCCACCCCGAAAGCGGCGATGAAAAAACAGTTTTTTGCTTAGTGCCGTCCCACGACGAGATGACCACATCCGCTCCCCCGCCCGCCCCCGGCACGAGAAGAAGCAACTCGCGCGTTCCGGGCTTTGGAGCAATGTCGCGGATGCCGCTCTCCAGATACCGTCCGGAAAGAGCGGTTGCGCCGCTTGAGCCTGATGGCGTGCTCGGCGAAGACGAGGCCAAAGAGTCTTGCAGAGGAATATTTCCCGCAAAGCTTGAAATGTTTCCGGTATCGTCTATGGAACGGAGGACGACATCGCCGAATGAATTAAACAGCGCCTCGTAAATTTTCGGGAACAGTTTGTTTGTAAGACGGGTAACAGAGCCGGTGCTGGTATCGGCCTTCAAAATGTATCCGGTCCCGCGTTCGGCGAAATAGAGCTGCGAAGACGATGTGGCGGCGGCGCTCTTGGTAGTGTCAACAAATCCCATGCCGGCAACCGGAGTTTTTGCGACGTGCCACAGGCGAGGAACGGCCTTCACTTGGGTTTGTGATGTGCCGCCCGCCCCCGTACCGGATACATTGCTGTACGTGCTTCCGGTATCGCTCCCGAAAGGCGGGGGAGAATCCAGTCCGCGTCCGGCATCGGTCGCGATAATCGCCTGCCCCTGCGTCTTTAGAAAGTAGTACCAGCCTCCGAGACCCGCGAGCAGAACGACTACCGCGGCAGCCACGAGGTATCGGAGAACGGTATGTGCCGAATTCATATATTATTGTGTGCCGGTAGCACCGCTTCCTCCGGCAGGGAAAGAAATTTTCCACGCCGCATCCGCTTTCATGTACCAATTGCGCAGGCGCGTGAGCGAGAGAGAAATGTCCGCATTACCGTCCGATTTCTCTGAGTTTATCGTAATCGCGCTTGGCCGCGCGTAATCCGCCGCAACGCTCTGGCCGTTCACCCGCCAATTGTAGACGAGTTGCGAGTCGTCGGAACTATTGGCTTGCGCGAAGTACGGCACGGCGACAAAGGTCTTTTCTGCGTCTTTTACGGACGCTGTAATGCCGAATTTGTTATTGTACAAAATTCCAAAAACAGGATGGTCATCATAGAGCCCCAGAACGGGTTCCACCGAAGAAATGCTCAAGCCCGCCTTTCCGGAAAGCGTACCGTACGCAGAAACCGCCTCTATTTCAATCAAGTCCGTACCGAAAAGCGTGGGGGCGGAAAATATCGCAAACGACCGTCCCCTGCCCGATGCGGTTTGAATGACGGATCCGTTGCGCCGCCAGGTATATGTTATATCGCTCTCCGGCACGGGTGTTCCGTTAGAAAGTTTCAACTGTGCAATGGCATATGCGCGGATTTTTGTTCCCGCGGAAGGCAGGGCGCGGCCCCTGTAAAAAGGAGGGACGTATGAATCGGATTCCCACACGAGGTCAACTTCCGCCGGCCGGATGAATGCCTCTCCGGAGGCCGTTCTGCCACTCGCATCTTGCGCGATGACGACGACGTCAATTTCCGTTCCCGCAGTACCCGCGGCAATATCCGTTTCCGTAGTTCCGAGTCCCTGCGCGATAATGTTTCTGTCCGCGTACCACGTTATATCGCTTCTCTCCAAGTCTATCGCCGAGCTGAAAGCGGAAAGATGAACGTACCCGCCGGGCACGGGATTTTCCGGCGTCATCCTGATGACGATTTCACCCGCAGTGCCCTGTGCGATTAATTGCGCGTGAAGCAAGCCGGCGGGAAACACCAAAAAGACGAGCAGAAAAAATATTTTGCTTCTTGCCTGCATGGGCCAATTATATCGTGTTTGACGGATACCGTTGCACATACTGCGGAAGAAATGCGCGCTCGTCCCCCTGTCCCGTACTCATCGCGTCGTTCCTCCAGAATTCGGGACAGTGCTTTGAGGCGGCAGAGCGGGAGCGGCGTCAGCGGAAATTGCGGCCGCGGCTTCTGCGCTGTCCGCATCGGCAAGGTCCTGCTTTGCCTTGCGGATGGCGAGGATTTGCGACGGGTCGGAAGTGATTATCTGGTCTTCCGTGTATGAGGCGATGACTTTAATCGCCACGTGCTTCAATCCGGCGAAGAAAATTCCCTCCCCCACATCGGATTCCAGAAGGAGGTATTTTTCCTCGTCCGAAAGCTTGAAGGTCTGTTGCACCAAATCAACCGAGGTCGGCGATTGCCGCAAAAGCAATTGAATTGAAGAGTTTGTAATCATGGGAATTCCGTAGGGCGAGTTGAGGAAGTCGGAAACGTCCTGCGTGATAGTGGAAATTCCAAGGAAATATTTTCTCCCCCGCTTTGCGATGGAAAAGAGGAACGAAGCCGTGTCCGCGGAACGCATCATCCACCACGCCTCATCAATGACAAGCAGGCGTTTGCGCAATTCCTTCCGCACCACGTTCCAGATGTGGTGCGTAATGATGTACATGGCAATCGGTGTCAGGTCGTCCTCCATGTCGCGCACGGAAAAGACGACGAGTTTTTTGTTCATGTCCACGTTTGTCGGCCTGTTCATAAAACCGGCCCATGTGCCCTTCGTGTATTTTGAAAGCCGCTGGACCAATGAGTCGCTCCCCTCCATGCCCGAGAGCACGAGCTCAAAGTCCGAGAGCAGCGGGGGCTCTATCGCCGCAAAATTTGCGTCCGCCGTAATGTCCTTGAGCGCGTACGTTTCCGTTATCGCTCTGTCAATAATGGCGTCTTCTTCAGGGCTAAGGCCTCCGAGCATGATGCGGAAGAGGCCGACCAGCGTAATGATGTTGGAGCGCAGTATGTCCGCAGGGTTTTCATCCTCGCGCGGGATAGCGAGGTCAAACGGATTGATATGGTGTTCCGATGAGAGTGAAATGTTGAAGTACCGGCCTCCGACGGCGGATGCCAGATATTCATACTCGCGTTCGGGGTCTATGACGATAACTTCCGTATCAAACATAAGCGAGCGCAGGATTTCCAATTTCGTCATATAACTCTTTCCGGAACCGCTTTTAGCGAACATGACCGAGTTGTAATTTTCCAGAGAAAAACGGTCAAACAAAATGAGAGAAGAGTTGTGGCGGTTTATTCCGTACAAAATGCCGCGGTTTGAAGTAAGGTCAAATGAAATAAACGGGAATATTGACGAGAGCGGCGCGGAATTCAGTTTCGTGTGCACATCAAGCTCGTCGTTGCCGAGCGGGAGAACGCTCCGGAACCCCTGCTCCTGTTGGAAAAGCGCGGGGCGGATGTAGACGAGGCGGGATTCCAGCACAGAGCGTATCTCGGATTCAATTTTATCTATCGCCTCGCGCGTATTGCCGTACACGGTCAAATACAGGCCGACCTCAAAGATGCGTTCCTGCGCCTGCTGGAGAGAATCGCGCAGGTTCTCAAGGTCGGAATACGCGGTGTCCAGCATCGGGTCGCGCACCATTCCCTTTTGTTCGCGCGTGGATATCTGACTCTGCACCTCGGCGACTTTTTTCTGGAATTTCCGCAGCATTTCGCTCGTGTCCATCGGATGGATGAATATGGAGATGTCCAACACCTTGTCCATGTTGATGATGGGCGCGAACCATCCCGTTGTGAGAAAGCGCGGATACGATATGACGAAAAACGTACGCGCAATCCGCTCGCCCAAATCAAGCTCGCGAGAACTTATTTTCAAGGCATGCGGGGCGATGACGTCCTGCAAATCCAAAACACCGGCGGAATAAATTTCCTCGGGCAGTATCGGCAACGCGGAGGTTTCGGGAGCCGCCTTTTTAATTTTGAAGAGGTCAAGGAGAGCCATAGACTATATAGTAAGCACGAAATCCGAAATCCGAAATCCGAAAAAACGGGGAAAAACAAAAAATAAAGAAAGTTTAAACATATTTCCTCATAATAGAACTTAAAATCATCATCAACTCTGTCGCCTCCTGTTCAAGGCGTGCACGCTCCTTTTCTATGTCTGTTGTGGAGGTCTCAATAAGCCGTAACCAGAATTTGCTTTCCTTTGCCTCTTTTCGCGAAATGCGTATTCGCAGCAAAAAATCTTTCTTGCTCAACGATTCGTTCGCCTCAATATAATTTGCGCCAATTGAGCCAGATGACCGCACAAGTTGCTTCGTGTCTTCAATGCTCGTTATAGAACGCGGCAAGGTCTTCACAAAAGCTCGCACATTCTTTGCAAACAAAAAACTCCTTTCTTCCAAGTCATATTTGCGGCCTTCTTTTTTCATATTTGGATTTATAATTTTTTCGGATTTCGTGCTTCGTGCTTCGGATTTACTGCTCAAGTACCATCGGCTTCCCCTCTTCGCCGGGGTTGAATAATTTGTACAGAAGTTCTATCACTTCTTCCGTGCCAAGCTGCACGGTGCGGACGCCGGTGCGCACAAGCCCCTGCTGGACGATGCCGATGCGCTGTTCCAACTGCGACACCTGCTCCCCGAACGACTTGTTCTCCGCCTCCGTGGAACCTTTTTTCTTGCCCCACGGCAGGAACGAGGCGGGACCCGAGAGCCCCGCGCTGATTCCCGCGGAGGAGTACGGCACTACCACGAAGAAATTTTTTGTCATGATGCTGGCGGTCTCGGTGAAACTCTTGATGAACTCTATGTACTCGCGTATCTGAATGCGCATCAGGTCGTCCAGCTGTTCTTTGTATGCGTCTTCAAGCGTGGCGACATAGGGGCGGATATCCAGCATGCGCGACTCAATGAATATCTGCACGGAAAAATCCAACGAGTTCAGAAAGCTCTGAAATTGGGTGATGAACGCGGTTTGCTCGTCGTCCGACTTCAGCGCAAAGTTTATGGATGACGCGAGCAAGACCGCGCGCAGCCCGCCGTCTTTGAGGACGATAATTCCGTCGCGCACCTCTTTCACGGGGACGAAATCCTGGGTTGATTTTTTATTTGCAAGGGTACCGGGCATACGATTAGGTTATAGGTGTCAGGTTACAGGTGTCAGGAGAATGTGTTTCTTGGAGTTTCATTGTTTTAATTTTAACCTGTTACCTGGCACCTGAAACTTATTCCCTATGTAAGGTCATGCGACGACCGTGCTGGTGTCCCGATAGACACATTCTCTTCCTCGCTGTCGGCGATGCGCTCCTTTATGTCCAAACTCCACGCCAAGTCGTGGAGCCTGCTGTCGGTAAGATTGGGGACATGTACGAGCGATTTCTCCCGCGCCTGAGATTGCTTCTCCAGCATTTGTTTTTTCGTCGCCATGCGCTCCCTCCCGTTCTCATCGTTTCTCCATAGATAGAGCTTGCTCCGGATGAGGAAGTAAAATCCGTGCTCAAGCCCGTTGATGAACGGCCTGCCGTTGAATTTGAAGAATGCGAGAACGGCGGCGAGCGCGAACGTCACGGCGATAAGGGGGGCGGAGATAAGGGCGGGCAGGACTTTCCAGAAAAGGTAGCATGCGCCGAGGCCTCCGGCCACGTACACGAACTGTTTGAACGTGAGCGGCCCGAAAATCTTATCTTCAACTTCAATAAATTGAGGGACTTGGAATTGCATAGGGATTAGCTGCTAGGGACTAGCTTCTAGCTTCTAGGAAAAACAGAAATGACAGCTAGTTGCTTGTCTCCAGTTTCTCTATCATAACACGCAACATCCTGCTCACTTCGGATAGCAGTGCATTGGTTTCTTCGTATCTTGTGTCATTGCGAGCGTAGCGAAGCAATCTAGTTAGCGCTACAGGTCTTCAGACAAGTCTCTCCACATTGGATTCATGTCCTCAATCAAACTCAACTTCTTTTTCCGAGAACCGCCTTTGATCTGCTTCTCACGTGATATCGCATCAAACATTGTCTCGTGCACCTCGTAATATACAAGCGTGTACACGTGGTATTTCTTAGTGAACCCCTCTACTGTTCCTGATCGATGTTCCTGTAGCCGTTTTTCCAGATGCGACGTTACTCCCGTATACAATGTGCCATTTCTCTTGCTCGCAAGAATGTATACGCAAGGAATCATAAGCGACGCTATGCGAATATGTACTGGATTGCTTCGCTACGCTCGCAAAGACGTCGTAGCTAGCAGCTAGTCCCTAGAAGCTAGAAGCTTCGACGACGACTAACTTATCGCTTCGCGATAAGGGTCGTCGTCAACAGATTTCCGCTCATGGCTCTTGGTATCCGGCGCATATGCGGGCGACAACACGGCGCGGACTGATTTTTGTGCCGGTGCAGGCGCTGGCGGAGTTGAGGCAACGGGAGGAACCACTTTCACTTCTACCGGTCTTGGCGGAACATTTTCAATTATCGTTTGAGCCGGCGTTTGCAAGGGTGAGCTTGTAGCTTGTAGCTTGTAGCTTGTAGTGGGTGCTGGAGAAATTGAACCCGAGTCTCTGGCCGCAGGCACTTGTGTTTCTCTGGCTACTGGCTGTTGGCTACTGGCTACAAGCTCTTCCTCTTTCCCTACAGGCTCTTCCTCCTCCTCCAGCGGTTTTCCCAAGGCCCGCTCAAGCTCTGTTCGTATGGGCTTGAAAATTGCATCCGCAATATCTTCCGCAAGAGCCTGCGCGTCCTCTTCGGAAACGCCAATTGCGTTTTTAAGGTTCTCGCCCAGTTTTTCCCCCGGCTGGAAGCCCAAGAGTGCGAGCATGACCTCATTTTCAAGACCTTGCCACTGGTCAAGGTGCAGTTTGTGGACCTCCGAAAGTTCGCGCAACCGCTTTTCAATATCCGCGGACAGAATTGCGGTCTGAAGCGCCTTCGGTAGTTCTTTGAAGCGAGCCGTTAACTTCTCGCTCAACATCTTTGCATCAATATCGGGTCCCATAATTATGCATTGTAACTCCTATTAATGACTAGGCCTTTCCTGCCGCTGTGCCTCCACCGGCTCCACCCGCCGGAGTGGCGCCTCCCCCTCCGCCCCCTGTTCCACCCGCCGGAGCACCGCCTCCTGCTGCGCCTCCTACCTCACCTTGCAATGAGTTCAACGCCCGTAGCTGTTCCCTCAAGCCGAGCTGACGGATACTTACTTTTGCCATTCTCCTGGCGACCTCAGCAGTCGCGTCGTCTCCCGGCTTCTCACCGAGCAGCTTCCACGATATGAAGTTTGTGGCACGGTGGTGGGCTTTGGTCTGCACATATTCTATGGCGATTTGCCCGCTATCGGCGACAACCTTCTGGGCATCACGACGCACATTTGTTGCGAGTGTATTATCCAGACTATTTATATCCCCAATCTTGTCAACAACTGCCTGCCGTGCATTCGCGTGCGCTGTATCAAGCGCCGTGATTTCGGTCTGTAGCTGGTCCACTTCTTTGCCTGCTGTTTCCGCTTCAGCCGTCGCCCCCTGAACCGCAGGGTCAAGATTAACCATTTGCGCCTTGATTCGCTCGGCCTCTGTCCTCGCAGTCCTGATCTTCTCGTCTTGAGCGCCGAGGGCCGCAGCTCTGTTCCCTTTTTCCTTGGCAATAGCTGCTTTAGCATCCTGAACCTCCGGACCATCCGGTTGATCCTCACTATTCGCGATTATCGTTTCAAGGTTTCTAATCTTTGCGGCCGAGTCGTTTACGATAGCGGTTCTGTTGTTTTGTTCAGTTGTCAAACTTGCTTCCGCGGCTACATGCGCAGTATTGAGGTCAGCATACGGTTGCTGTTGCAGCGCCGCCTGATGTGCTGCTTCAAGGGCGGCGTCCTTGACCCTCTTCCCGGCTTCGGCAGCCACGAGGTCTGTCTCCAATTGCGGCATCTTATTACTCCTGTCGTTCTCGGCAGTTTGAAGCACCTGTCTTGCAGCATCAGCTTCGGCCTGCAACTTACCCCTTGCTGTTTTATATGCGGCGCCCTCCACCCCCTTCCCATCCTGGCGGTCTTTCATCAGGCTGTCTTCCACATCTCTCTGTTT
>JAUYLR010000013.1 GCA_030698935.1 bacterium | reverse complement strand
ATGGGGGTTGTGCTGTAGCGCTTTGTGGTGAATGCAATTACATTGTCGTTTCCTGAAAGTGAATAGAAGGGATGTGTTTTCCCGACGGCCTGCAAAGACACCGTTGCTTTTCCTTTTTCGAGCGTCGCGATGAACCGCAAGACCTGACCGTTTTTCTCGGCCGTTGCCCGCTTCTTTTCAAATGCAGAATCTTCTTTCTTCAGTTTGACAAAGAAATCGTCAATGGATTTTGCTTTCTGCAATTGTGAGCTCAAAAGCCCCTTGACCTTGACGCCCTTAATTTCAAGAGGGAAGCCGGCTTCTCTCGCCAATATCAATATCTTTCGCGCCACATCCATGCCGTCAAGGTCGCTGCGCGGGTCGGGTTCCGTGTACCCGAGTTTCCGCGCCTCGGCAACAATTTCGCTGAAACTCTTATCCCCGGAGAAATTATTGAAAATGTAACTCAAAGTCCCGGAAAGTATCGCCTCAATTTTGATTATATTGTCGCCCGACAGCGTCAGGTCATTGATGGTGCTGATAACAGGCAATCCTGCACCGACATTTGTTTCGTACAGGAATTTTACGCCGTGCTTCAACGCGTGCCGCTTCAGTTCCTTATATTTCTCGTATGTGCCGGAATTTGCCCTCTTGTTGGGCGTGACGACGGAAATACCCGCGCGCAGGACATCCGCATAACAGGAGGCCACGTCTTCGCTCGCCGTACAATCAACGAACACGCTTTCCGGCAATCCCGTCTTTTTCATTGCTTCCACAAAACCCTTGATGTCCATTTTTAGCGGTGATTTCTCCAAAGCCTTTCGCCACGAACCGGTGTTAATGCCGTCTTCCGATACTGCAAACGTCCGCGTATTCGCGACCCCTGCGAGGCGAATGGCGTAGCCGTGCTCGCGCTCCAACGACTCTTTCTGTTCATGTATCTGTTCCAGTAGCGTACTGCCGATGAGGCCGACTCCGACAAGGAAGATATTTATTGCTCTCCGTTCCGGCGCGAAGAACGCCGCGTGGACCGCGTTCAGAGCTTTTATTTCTTCAGACTGTTTTATGACGGCCGATACGTTCAATTCAGAAGAGCCCTGGGCAATCGCGATAACATTGATGCCATTCCTGCCCAGCGTCTGGAAGAGGCGGCCGGCGAGGCCGCGCTGATGCCGCATCCCCTCGCCGATAATCGCGATAACCGACAGTTCCGGTTCAACGAGAACATCATCTATGGCGTGTGCCGCGCGTTCGGGCGCAAACTCACTTTCTATGGCGGCCTTTGCCGCTCCTGCGTCTGCCGGCGAGACTGCGATGGATATTGAATGCTCGGAAGATGCCTGCGTGATGAGTATCACGTTTATTTTTTCTCTGCCCAGCGCGCCAAAAAGACGGCCGGAAACACCGGCGGCCCCCGCCATGCCTATGCCGCGAAGAGAAATCATTGTAACGCCGCTCACCGCCGTTATCCCTTTGATAATGTTTCCGTCAGGAACGGCTTTCTTTTGGATGAGCGTACCGATTGCCTTCGGGTCAAAAATGTTCCTGATGCAGATGAGTATATGTTTCTCAAACGCGGGGCGCATGGTGGCGGGATGAATTACCTTCGCTCCGAAATATGATATTTCAGCCGCTTCTTCGTAGGACATCGTGCGGATGGGGAGGGCATCTTTCACTTTTTGCGGGTCGGCTGTCATGACGCCGGCAACACCCGCCCATATCTCAATGCTTTCCGCGCCCAGTGCCGCCCCGAGAATACAGGCCGTGTAATCGCTTCCGCCGCGCCCGATGGTAGTCGTCTTTCCTTCTTTTGTCGCTGCGATGAACCCCGTTGCGATTTGAAGCTTGGCATGAGTGCGTCCGCCGGAGGAAAAGTGTCTCTGGATGTTCGCGTCTGTTTTATCAAAATCAACGGCAGCCGCTCCGAAATTATCGTCGGTGACGATAATCGTGCGCATATCCAGATATTCGCACGGCACACTGCGTGCGTTAAGAACATCCGCGAGCACGCGTGCTGACAGACGTTCACCGTAGCTCGTGATTTTATCTCTGGCGCCGCCGCTGGGCGCGCCAACCAGGGACACCTCCTGCAGGTCATGTGCAAGTTCACTGAAAGCGGCCTCCATATCTTTGAGAGAGGATGTTTGCACACGTTTACCGAGAAGTGATTTCATGGCGTCCGTATGGCGTTTCTCAATGTTTTGCAGAAGCCTCTTATACGAGCCGTTATTTTCTCCGGCAAGCTCCGCAATCTCCATGAGCCGGTTTGTCACACCGTGCATCGCAGAGACTACGACCACCGGGATTTTGGCGTCCTTCTTTGATTTCTTTACAATCGCGACTATGCGCTCAATGGTTTCGGGCGTATTCATTGAAGCACCGCCGAATTTAAGGATTTTTATCGCCTGCATTTAGTTGACGCTATCATACGGGGCAAATACTGGCAATTGCAGAATAGTAAGTAGTTAGTAGAACGTAGTGCGTAGTAAAATTCGGTCGCTGCATCTCAAGGTGAGACCTTAAAGAGTCACTCCCAAGGTCTCACCTTGGGCATTGTGGCAACGCGTCTTTTTGTGCTAGAAATGACCTATGCAAGTAAAGCCAATCAAGACCGATATTTTCAAAGAAGGTGAGAACCTCTTAGATTTCATCTTTGCTCACATCCCGAAACTGAAAGACAGAACGGTTCTCGCAGTAACGTCAAAAATTGTCGCGCTTGCGGAAGGCCGCGTCGTAAAGCTCAAAAATAGAAAAGAAAAGGAACGGCTCATCCGCGCGGAAAGCGAGTGGCAACTCAAAGTTTTGCCCGAATGGTGGCTTACGGTGCGCGACGGTACGGTCGTCGTGAATGCGGGACTGGACGATTCAAACGCGGACGGGAAGACGATACTGTTGCCGGAAGACAGTTTTGATACGGTGGGCCGGTTGCGCCGGAAACTGCGGGCACATTATAAGATAAAGAATCTCGGCATCGTTATTACCGACAGCAGAACCTCGGCGCTTCGCGAAGGCGTGACCGGCGTTGCGCTCGGTTACGCGGGCTTCAAGGGTGTCAAAGATTACCGCGGTGACACGGACATCTTCGGCCGGAAACTTAAAGTGACGCAAACAAATATTGCGGATTCTCTTGCAACCGTTGCAACTGTCGTGATGGGCGAGGGAGGCGAGCTCCAGCCGCTCGCGATACTAACAGACGCACCCGTTCAATTTTGCGAAAAGGTCAACCGCAAAGAATTGCGGATTGCCATGAAGTACGATATGTACCGCTCTTTGTTCACCGGAAAGAATCGGCACTGATGCCACGGAGAAGACGTTCGTGCGCGAAATATGTTCAGGCGCTTTGTGACTTATTACGGTTGCGGGAACGGTGCTTCAAGATACTTGCAATGAGAATTGCTATAAGAATGAGAAGAAGCAAGGCAAGCAGCCACTCAAGCGGATCCGTGGATACGGTGGCCGCGGCAGCGATTTGCGTACCGGTGGGCGTTTCCGCCAGAGGCGGATCCCCGCCTGGCCGGCCGGCAGGCGCCTCTGGCGGAGAGGTGCTCTCGGGAAGCACAGGGGCGTCCCCGGTTGTCTCTGCACTTGCGGGTGCCTCGCGTGTTGCCGGAGGCGTTGATTCGGCAACCGGTTGCGGGGGAAGCGACGGTTCAGCATATGCCGCGACACCGGTGGTGCTTGTTGCAACAGCTTCGGTAAGGATTTCTGAAGTTGTTGCGGACTGTACGGTTTCCGCCTCTACAACAGGCCGGCTGAATGAAGAGAGGAGCGAGTGCCACGTCTTTCTTTCCGCCGCGGGAATCGCGTAAGCCGTCGCCCATAGGCGGGTGCTGACGCTACTCTCGTTTTTCGGAACACTGCCGTCTCTGTCCTGCACGGAGGAAAGGTAGTCTACCGGAGAGAACGTATTTTGTGTCCAATTTGAGATTCCGTTATCAAGCGCGTAAATAGCCTGTACAGCCCAGCTTGTTGAGAAGCTGTCTTCTTTTCCGGCCGGACCGAACCCGCCCTTTGACCGTTGTTCCGCATGCAGGTATGCGGTTGCGGATGCAAGCGCTGTTCCGACATCCGGCAGTGACTTGAGCGGTGCGAGGGCCTGTATTGCGGCCGCGGTCATATCCACGCTCCCGCTCCATGAACCGTCGGGAGATTGTTTGGAAATAATGAACGAGGTAATTTTCCGGATTATTTCATCATCTGCGCCATACCCCGCATGCATAAGGGGAAAAAGTGCGAAGATGTCATCATTAACGAGCGCGGGGTCGCCGACCTGGGTTTCATCAAATGCACTCACAATATGAGATATATAATCAACGCCTCCGGCGGAATACGGGTTTATTCCGAGCGATTCCAATGCCATTGCATGTCTCTCGTAATCAGTCACGCTCTCAAGCACGGGCGGTTTTGAAATAAATACATTGCGAAGTTTTTCGCGCGCATCGCCGGCTCCACCGCCCCCAAATGCAATCGCCGCCCAGTCGGAAAGAAGTGTTGATTCAAAAGAGCCGTCCGCGCGCTGATGCCCGGCGAGGTAGGATATCGCAAGAGGAATATCAAATTCCGGCCGCGCTAAAGTACTTCCTGCAGCCGAGACGGGCGGCTGGGGCGTATCCGATGCAGTTATCGCGGAATTGGGGAAGTAAAAATCTTCCGCGAGGCCCGCCGTATATGAGCCCGCGGCGTTGATAGTGAATGTGGCTCTTCCGTCTGCACCTGTCGCGGCGGAGGAAATAGTAGTCGGGCTTCCGAACGGGTCGCCCTGTAAAATCCTCATCGTAAGTCCGACCGCGGGCGTCCACGAGTCCGAGGATGCGACATACGATTCAGCCAAAACGGTGAACGACACGCCGATTGTTACATTGGCCGTGCTTGGTGTGATTTGGCGCGATGGCCCGAAATATAAATACACGACATCGTCGTTGGAGAGCGTCTGCGCGTCCATGCCGACGCCGGGGCTTGTGCCGTTTACGACATACTGCCAATTTCCGCATAAAGGACTTGCGGGGTCCGCAGGCGCTGCGATGCAATTGAGGTAGAACGAACTGAACGCGTCTGAATACTGCAGGTCCGAAACGGAAAATGTCGTCGTGGCGGACTCTATATTTTTGAGAATCGCCAAAACGCTTCGCGCCGGAGCATCGTGAGCGCCTCCCGTTGTCGGTGTAATGGAAACATCCGGTGAGCCCGCCGCAGGAAGATTCGCGGACCCGCTTGAAATGATAGTGCCGCCGTCGCGAATCGTGAATGTTACTTGGTCAGGTGGGCAGACAGGAGGGCACAGTAATTCAATTTCGTCTGCGAGAACAAGCGACATTCCTATTGCTGAAGCCAGAAATAAGCCAGCGAATATGCCGAGAAATATGCGGAGAGGGAATCTCATATAGTCCAATTATATCTTATTTTGTCAACAATTACTAATAACCCTTTTCGTACTTCCATTCAATGTTGTCGCCGGGATTGACGATTGTTTGTGATGCTCCGGTTTGCGACAGTGTCCCCCGTACGTAGAGAATCCAGTAGAAGCCGTCCGCACCCGCTTTTCCGTTGATGGATTCAACGAACGTGCCCATGCCGGGAAACTCTTTTGAGGTAAATTTGAAATCACCGCTTGATGCGAGCTCGTTCATCGCATCAAGAACTGTCGCCCCCACCCGTACGGTGCCGTGGTAATTTTTTCCACCAACCGAAAGTGTGAATTCAATGCTAGCTGTTTTTGTAGAGGTTGCATTCCGCTCCGCCAAGGTGACCCCTTGGCTTTGCCCGCCTGCGTGCGTACCTGCCTGCGCCGTGCCCGTCGCGGCGGGCAGGCTCGCGCGGGCAGGCAAGGTGTTTCCTTGCGCGGCGATTGGGGTTGCGGATGCGTTCGGACGTGAATGCGAAAGAAAGCGAAGCTCCGAATAATAAAAGCCCGCGCCTAGAACGATAACTGCTATGCCAAGTGCTATGTGTTTTTTCATACGGTGCACCCTTCTTCGCTGAAGCTACGAAGGGTTATTTTGTTGTCGTAGACAACAAAATAAAATCTCTGCCCGAGGCAGAGAGTTTTAATACGTGCTCCGCAGCTGCGGAACACGGTCTCCTGCTCGGGAATATCCGCTTTCTGACGACCGGACTTGTTCGCTAGATTTCTCCAGAGACTTTACCGTTGCGGCACAGTGGGGGAATCCAACCCCAACTTCCACAGAAAGCAGTTCGCGGATTATATGCCCGTGTCTTTTTTCGGCAAGGGGCGGGGCAGTGGATAACTTCTGGAGCATAGGCACTTCGTCTAGTCAATATTTCCAGATGCCATTTCAGGCTCGTGATGATACAATGCGACATTATGTCAAAACTGATACCCGGACCTTCCTTTTTCATCGGCAAGGGCGATGACAATGGCCTCATTTCGTTTGGTTCCGGCCAGCCTGATTTGCCGCCGCCGCCGGAAGCATTTGACGCCCTCACAAAATACAGCGGTTTCAAGTACGGCCTCATTCAGGGTGAGGAAGATTTACGGACTCGTCTTTCAAGGGAATACCCGGGCGCCAAGCCGGAGCACTTCGTCATCACGAACGGCGCGTCGGAGGCCATTGATTTGGTGTTACGCTCAATTTCAAAATCGGGCGGAAAAGTCCTTTTGCCACGGCCTTACTACTACTCGTATCCGTTCAACGTCACCTATGCCGGTATGACCCCTGAATATTACGACTTGGGCGAAGGGGGAAAAATTGATTACGCGCAGTTTGAGAAAGTCGCACAGGGGTGCCGCGCCGTTCTCATTAATTCGCCGTCCAACCCCACCGGCACCGTTCAGGAGATTGAAACGCTCAAGAAAGTTGAAGCGCTCTGCGACCGTCTGGGGCTCTACGTTATTTCAGATGAGGTCTACAAAGACCTCATTTATGACAGAGAGAATTATCTGTTGCACGGGCACCATGTCGTAACGGTTAATTCGTTCTCAAAAACATACGCCATGTGCGGCTTCCGTGTCGGATACATTTATTCGCAGGATGCGGAACTTGTTGCGAAGGTGATAGAGATGAAAACGCACACGTCCATGAATACGAGCGTTGCGGCGCAAGTCATGGCGCTGGCTGCCCTCAATGTTCCCGCTTCATATGTTGAGAAACATGTGAAAATATGGAAAGAGCGGCGTGACATGATGTACGCGGGCATGCTTGAGCTTGGACTCCAATTGTGGAAGCCGGAGGGCGCGTTCTATGTTTTGCCGAAGTTAAAGAATTCAGGGCAGGCGGTTTCTGACCTCTATTATAAATACCAGATGATTACCTACGACGGGGCATGGTTCGGGGCGCCGGACCATGTGCGGTTCAGCTATGCATTGGATGTTGCGAAAATCCAAGAGGGATTGCGCCGGCTCAAGAAATTTCTTGATAC
>JAUYLR010000007.1 GCA_030698935.1 bacterium | reverse complement strand
GTGGACGCCCAAGAGGGCCCGATTCCGCAGACCCGTTTCGTTTTGAAAAAATCTCTTGAGTTGGGGCTAAAACCAATCGTTGTAATAAATAAAATAGACAAGCCGGCGGCGGACTTGGCGCGTACGGAAGAACAGGTGTTTGAATTATTTATGGAACTGGGCGCAAGCGAAGCGCAGGCAGATTTTCCTGTGGTCTATACCATTGGCCGCGAAGGAATTGCGAAATTGAAACCCGAGGATGAATCAAAAGACCTTACGCCGCTTCTCGACACGATTCTTGCGCGCGTTCCCTGCGTTTCGTCGGAGGAGCTCGCGGCAAAACCCCCGCGATTCCAGCCATTCAATCTTGCTTACGACAATTTTATGGGACGCATGGCGGTTGGGCGCGTATACGAAGGCGTACTCCAGTCAGGCGCGAATGTATTCGTTAAAAAACCTAACGGCGAAACAAGATCTGGAAAAATCACAAAAATTTTCACTTTTAATGGATTGGAAAGGGTTGACTCAAAAGAAACAACTGCTGGCGACATCGCGCTTATCGCCGGGCTTCCCGATATAGACATCGGGGAAACGGTGACGACAGACGCGAACGCAGAGCCGCTTCCGGCAATCGCCATAGACGAGCCGACCATCACTCTGAACTTTTTGGTTAATAACTCCCCTCTTATGGGACGAGAGGGAAAACACGTTACGTCTCGCGAACTTAAAGAATACTTAACGCGGGAGCTAGAAGTGAATGTCGGTTTGCGCGTGGACTTCGTAGAAACAAATGTTTTTCGGGTGTACGGCCGAGGCGAACTGCATATCGCCATACTTTTGGAAAACATGCGGCGCGCCGGATACGAAGTACAGGTTTCCCAGCCGAAAGTCATTTTCCGTAAGGAAAATGATGGCGAGGTCTCCGAGCCATTCGAGGAAGTCGTAATTGACGCGCCGCAGGAATACCAGGGCACGATAATTGAACGCCTTGGTACTCGCGCCTTTGTATTAAAAAATATAATTCAGCATGGTTCGACTCTGCTCACCACTGGCGGCAACATGATGCGATTTACTTTTGAAGGACCCACGCGAGGACTTCTCGGATACAAAAATATGTTCGTGATAGACACGAAAGGCGAAGGCATACTCTCTTCGCGCGTCTTGGGCTTCAAACCGTACGCGGGAGAAATCCGCAAACGGGCGGTGGGATCCATGGTTTCAATGGCAACGGGCAAGGCCCTCGGATATTCCCTGTGGGGACTGCAAGAACGGGGCATTCTCTACATCGGCCCGGGAACGGAAGTTTATGCCGGTCAGGTTATTGGCAACGCCGCAAAGGGACACGACATGGACGTGAACCCGACAAAAGGAAAACAGTTAAGCAACATGCGCGCGTCCGGCTCTGATGAAGCGATTGAACTTGTGCCTCCTTTTCAGCTTACGATTGAGCGCGGACTGGAAATTATGGCCGAGGATGAATATCTGGAAATCACTCCAAAAAGCGTGCGCCTAAGAAAACAGTTTCTGACAAAGTCGGACCGGTCGAAGGCGGGGCAGTAATTGTGTTTGCCTATTATTGCTTTCTGCGTTTGAGTCGTGCTTTAATATACAAAGCGAGGCAAGCGTATTCGGAGCATTTATGGCAAAAGAACGATGCTCTCTGCCGTTCAAGAAAGTTGCGTCCGCAAGAACCTGTACCGCGCCGTTTCATAGAACGGGCCGTAATATGAAGCATTGCGTCGATTTTTATCTTCCGTCCAATACACCCATAAGGGCGGCATGCGATGGTATTGTGATGGAAACAGAGAGCCGCTACAACAAAAACTATCGCAACAGGCGCTTCGAAGAAAGATGCAACCGTGTTGTTATCATGCACGATAGCGGTGAGGAAACAGTGTATGCCCACTTGGCTTGGCGCTCAGTCAGGGTGCGCAAATATCAAGAAGTAAAACGCGGGCAAATTATCGCGTTAAGCGGTCAGACCGGCTACGCGTCGTATCCGCACTTGCACTTTGGAGTTTATAACCTCCTGGGAAAAAATATAAAAGCTTGTTTTGATGAAAAAATACCGCGTAAAGTAAGTTACAAGCGTTACTCTTAACCAAGGCACCGTAAAAACGGTGCATTTTATTTTGTCTGCCGTATAAGAAACATGTGTTTAAACATATGTTTGCATAAGGTCGCCCTTTTGACTTTATTACGGGTATGGTGATATGGTGTAGCCAGAAAACTTGTAAACAACTCTGCGAGGGGAAAAAGAAAATGAGCAATAAGGCGTTGATTCTTGTTGACGTTCAGAATGATTTTTGCCCGGGAGGCCTTCTTGCCGTCCCGAACGGCGACCAGGTTGTGGGTCCGCTCAATCGTATGATTGACGCGGCGATCAAGAACGGCTGGGAGATATATGCTTCCCGAGATTGGCATCCGGCCCAGACTAAACATTTTGAAAAATGGCCGGCGCACTGCGTGCAGAACACGCCCGGCGCCGAGTTCCATCCCAACCTTCGCCTGCCTTGGCGCTATCCGAAATTACGGGTAATTTCCAAAGGGCTTGGAGATGCTGACGACTACTCGGCTTTTGACGGCGGAATGAGGCCTAAAGCAAAAACTCTTTACATCGGCGGACTGGCTACTGACTACTGCGTCCTTTGGACCGTAAAAAAAGCCGTGGAACTTGGATATGAAGCAATTTTGCTGATTGATGCCTGCCGCGCAGTGAACATCAACCCGGACGACGGCGACAATGCCGTTGCCGAAATGCGTGCGCTTCACGCAAAGATCGCGACCACCGAGGAGGCACTCAATGAACTTCACGCGTGAAGGACCGATTGTTCAATCGCTTCTTGACACCGACTTCTATAAATTCACAATGGGGCAGATGGTTTTTCGCCATTATCCCGATATCGAGGTTACGTTTAAACTTATCAACCGCTCAAAAGCGCCGCTCGCGGAATTGATTCGCGAAGAGGACTTGCGCCGCGAGTTGGATAGCGCGCGCCGCATTCGTTGCACGAACAGCGAACTTCACTATATCCGCGGCACCAACGAATACGGCGACAGAATGTTCAGAGAAGATTTTCTGGAGTTCTTGCGGGATATGGAATTGCCGCCCTACAAACTAGCGAGGGTCGGCAACGATTACAGTCTTGAATTCGTCGGCCCATGGGCAAAAGTAATGCACTGGGAAATACCGGCTCTGGCAATCGTGAGCGAACTCTATTACCGCGCACAACTTGAAAAAATGAGCCGCTTTGAAAGAGACGCAGTCTATGCGACCGGCATTGCGCGGCTTATGGACAAAATCAAAACTCTGCGGCAATATCCCGATATCACCGCGAGCGACTTCGGAACTCGGCGCCGCTTCAGCTATCCGTGGCACGATTATGAAATTGGAGTATTGGCCAAGGAACTGCCAAAGCAATTCCGCGGCACATCCAACGTCTTTTTGGCAATGAAGCACGGCCTCTTGCCAATGGGAACTTCAGCCCATGAACTACAAATGGTAGTCGCCGCTCTCGCTTTCTCGCGTGCGGACGGCAGACGAACGGATTCTGAAATTTTGAATGAGGCGCAAAACGAAATTCTCCGCCGTTGGTACGATTTATACGGACACGGGCTTTCAATCGCTCTTACGGACAC